>CALFUO010000025.1 GCA_937929895.1 uncultured Aquimarina sp. | reverse complement strand
CTAATGCTTGGATGGACAGCTATAGAAGCTTACTAAATCGTTTTGATACAACTATAACTAGTTGGTTGGGATTCAACTATATCGCATTTATCACTATAGCACTCAAAAAATTCCAAAAAAAAGTTTAAATCACTTCAATTATTGAATCTATACAAAACCAATACTTCTGCCTTTTCCATTTTTTTAGATGTTACTAAAAAAGTAACTTTACACTGGACTATATCTATTAAAAAAAAATCTTGACACTCATTTTTGGTAAATAGATATTACATATAATTTTATCCTGCCTTTTAAGTATTAGTTAAGTGTTAACAATTAGCCTATAGGCCTACTTAAATGTTAATTTATGTTTGGAAGAAAAAAAATAACATCTATCGATCACGAACAGCAAGCCTTATTTAAACACGCTAACGAACGTATAAAAGAAAAAAAAGGATTGTATAATCATTTCATTTTCTTTTTAGTAGGATGTTTATTTCTAGTTTTATTCAACTTAGTCTTTAAAATTGGATTAGATTGGAAACTCTTCGGCCTAGATTGGTTTGTTTATGGAATATTGTTATGGAGTTTCTTTTTCTTAATACATACCTTAAAAGTATTGGCTTTTAGTAAATTCATGAATAAAGCTTGGGAAGAAAGCCAACTACAACTTTTGGTGGCAAAACAAAAAGAGAAGATTGCTAAAATGCAAGAAAAATTAGATTTACAACTTCCTAAAGAATTTGTAACCGAAAAAAATATGTTGTTAGACAAAACGAAATTGAAAGATAAATCGAATATTGACCCAGAAATTTTACCCTAAATTTATGCTTACTATAATTGTAGCCGCCGCAGAAAACAACGCTATAGGAAAAGATAACGACTTACTTTGGTATTTACCAACAGATTTTAGACGATTCAAAAAATTAACCACAGGTCACCATATCATTATGGGACGTAAAACTTTTGAATCTCTGCCAGGAATGCTACCTAATAGAACACATGTAATTATTACTAGACAAAAAGACTTTGTACAAGAAGGTTGTGTTGTAGTACATTCTTTAGAAGAAGCTATGGCTTATTGTTCGGAAGACAACCAGCCTTTTATTATTGGGGGAGGGGAAATCTACGTACAAGCTATAGAAGTAGCAGATTACATAGAAATAACTCGTGTACATAAGAACTTTGAAAATGCAGATACTTTTTTTCCAGAGATTGATTCTACATGTTGGAAGTTGATAGAAGAGAAAAAATACCTAAAAGACGAAAACCATAAATTTGATTTTAGTTTTTTGACTTATAAAAAAATAAATTCTTAGATGTCAGTTGTTCTAGAGATATGTTCAGATACGTACACAATCTCCGAAACTTTAGAATAAAGACCGTTTTATTGAAAGAGAAGAGAAAATAGGCTTTGTGAATCAAGTTGTTACAAGTTTTGAGCTTAGATATTTTTGATTCGTCTTAGAAAAAGCAAAAGTTAATTCTCCTTTTTTTTGAACTAACCTGTAATATTTTTCAAATCATTTCGTCTACTAGTATGTGAAGTTTGATAAAGAAAGTTTCATATAATTAATAGTTAGGTTTAGGTTATCAAAAAGCCCTGCATTTCTAAGTTAGAAATCTAGGGCTTTTGCTTTTTATACCAGTTCTTATTTGAATTTACCTTAAAAGAAAAAGATGATTTTTGGAATTTTACAAATCATAAAAAATTAGCATAGCAGTAGCTACGGTAGTTTTTTATGTTGAAGTAAAATTTTAAAAGGCGCTTTTTAATTAGGTAAATTCAATTAGGAAATGGTATTATTATATTCAATATCACTACCCATCTGCTTCGCTCAGGGTTCTAATACAAATCATAATAGGAATTAAAACTTATTAATAGTCTGTCTTATCGCTACCAAGTTCTCTAAAACACCTTTTAAATAATCTAAATGTAACATATTAGCTCCATCACTTTTTGCATTTGCAGGATCGAAATGTGTTTCCATAAATAATCCATCTACACCGACTGCAATACCAGCGCGACAGATGGTTTCAATCATATCGGGTCTTCCTCCGGTTACTCCACTAGATTGATTTGGCTGTTGTAACGAATGCGTAACATCCAAAATGGTAGTTCCAAATTGTTGCATTGTTGGAATCCCTCTAAAGTCTACAATCATATCTTGATAACCAAACATAGTACCTCGATCTGTAATCATTGCATTTTCATTTCCGCTATCTTTTACTTTTCGGACAGCATGTTGCATTGCTTCAGGGCTCATAAACTGTCCCTTCTTTAAGTTAACAATTTTACCTGTTTGTGCTGCCGCAACCACTAAGTCAGTTTGTCTAACTAAAAAGGCAGGAATTTGCAATATATCAACATATTCTGCAGCTTTAGCCGCATCTTCATTCGTATGAATGTCTGTCACCGTAGGAATGTTGAAAGTCTCTCCTACCTTACGAAGGATTTTTAATGCCTTTTCATCTCCAATTCCTGTAAAACTATCTATACGGCTTCTATTAGCTTTTTTAAATGATCCTTTAAAAACATAAGGTATTTTTAAGTCAGAAGTGATCTTTACTACCGTCTCGGCAATACGCAAAGCCATCTCTTCTCCCTCAATAGCACATGGCCCAGCTAGAAGAAAAAAATTACCACTATCTACATTCTTAATATTTGGAATATTATTGATATCCATTGTAAATTATTTTAATGATGCAAATTTACAGAACTTGTTATTAGCTCTGTGTAATGAAGTCAGAAAAACAGAAACGCTATTGCATTTCTATTTTTTTAATTTCAAAAAGACTATTCCAATATTTCCCAGTCACATAAAGCTGATCTGTTTCTCTTTTATAAGCGATCCCATTTAATACTCGATCTTGATCTTTAGAAGAAACACCTACCATTTTTCTTAGCCCTTTACAATTAATAATAGCTTCGATCGCTCCATTTTCTGGATTAATAATTGCTATTCCATCCTTTTGCCAAGTGTTCGCGTAAATCTTTCCATTTACCCATTCCAATTCATTGAATCTAGATTTAATAGATTTATTAGTAGTTACCTGAATAGACCCTTTTTCTTCAAGAGTCTTAGCATTTAATTTCCAGATTTTGGTAGTTCCATCACTTTTATAGATGGTATTATTTCCATCGAAACAAATTCCCCACCCTTGTTTACTTTCATTATAAGCAAAAGAACCTTCTTGTTTAAATGTCTCTAGATCATATGTGAAACCAATATTCTTCTTCCAAGTTAATTGATGAATCTTATTATGTACAATTGTAATCCCTTCGCCAAAATAATCATCTTTTAAATCGTGTTCTTTTAAGGTTTCACCAGTTACCAGGTCTTTCTTCAGTAACTTTGATTCTCCATAATGCCCTGTACTTTCATACAAATAATTATCTTTAAATTCTAAACCTTGTGTATAATGTTTGGTGTTATGAGGATACTTTTTAATGATTTTATACGAATAAACTTTAGGAGCTTTATTGTTTAAAATGGTAATCGCTGCTATCTTTTCTACTTCTCCTCCTTCAAAATATACTTTTACATTCATGGGATATTTTCCTAGTAATGCTTTATCCAGAGAAAATTCAAATGATTTTTCTCCTGATACCGTTTCTGAAGCATCTTGAAATTCGTACACTACTTTCGAAATAGGACGCTTATCCTCTGTCTCAATTTTTACACTTAATTTTTCTCCTAAATGGAATTTATTATCAGCTTTATTCGTCTTAACAACAAACTGAAATGGTTTTTTTGAGTTTCCACATTGTAAAAACAACAGCGATAACAAACTTAATATTAGAATTTTACTCAATTTCATTATTGTGATATTAGGTGTTTCAAGATATTAAATTTTACAAAAGGTTTAGAAAAGGAGAAATCATTGTTAATAATTCTAGAAAAGCGTTGTATATTTGCAGCCGGCAAGTCCTACACAACTAGCTCCTGTAGAATCCCCCAGGGTGGGAACGCAGCAAGGGTATATGGTCGTAGCAGTGTGATGTAGGTAGCTTGCCTTTTTTTATGCCCTAATTTTTCTTCTCTGTTTCTTTATACGATTTACTAACAAAAATTCCGTATATCTATCGTTTATTTTTCACTATTCCTGCGTTAAAAAAATAACCGTAGCTAAGGCTATGCTCATTTTTTTTGCTTAAGACTAGCAAAAAAATAATTCAACATATTTAAACGAAATTCTTATCAGTAAATCGTATTAGTTCTTTTTTTGAAGCTACTTTTGAAAAACCAATCAGATTAGCATTTCACATGTCAAAAAAAGTAATCTTAATCACCGGAGGATCTTCTGGTATCGGTAGAGCCACAGGAAATTTTTTAAAATCTAAAGGGTATACTATTTATGGTACTACTAGATCTAAATTAAAATACCCTGATTTTAGTGATTTCCCTTTGTTAGAAATGGATGTAACGAAATCAGAAACCGTACATCGAGCTATCCAAGAATTGATTTCCAAAGAAAATCAAATTGATGTTCTAATCAATAATGCTGGAATAGGAATTACTGGACCCATCGAAGAAATCCCAGAAGCTGAAGTAGAACAACATTTTCAAACAAACTATTTCGGAGCACTTAGAGTAATTAGAGGCGTATTACCACAGATGAGAAAGCAACGCAGTGGTCTTATTATAAATATCACTTCTATTGCTGGTTATATGGGGCTTCCGTTTAGAGGGATTTATAGCGCAGGAAAAGCTGCCCTAGAAATAACTACTGAAGCGTTACGTATGGAAACCAAAAGTTTCGGTATTAAAATTACAAATATTGCCCCTGGTGATTACGCCACAAATATTGCCGGAGGTCGTTATCACGCTCCCGTAATCGAAGGTTCCGATTACCAAACTAACTACCAAATGTCTCTAAATTTAATGGATGAACATGTAGACGAAGGTGGAGACCCTAAAGAGGTAGGAATTTTAATTGAAAAAATCATAAATACCCCTTCTCCTAAAATTCATTATAAATCCGGAGCATTTATGCAGAAGGTTTCTGTGTTATTAAAACGTTTATTACCCGATAAATTGTTCGAAAAATTACTCCTAAACCATTATAAGTTGTAATTTTGGCGCTCATAGTAATAATTCAAAACGAGAAAAATGAAATTTTTTATTGATACTGCTAACCTTGAGCAGATTAAAGAAGCTCAAGACCTTGGAGTTTTAGACGGTGTAACTACAAATCCATCTTTAATGGCTAAAGAAGGAATTACTGGAGCACAAAACATCTTAGATCATTATAAAGCTATTTGCGAGATCGTTGAAGGTGATGTTTCTGCAGAGGTTATAGCTACTGACTACGATGGAATGATTAAGCAAGGTGAGGAGTTAGCTGCTTTAAACCCACAGATTGTTGTTAAATTACCAATGATTGAAGCAGGTATTAAGGCTTGTAAATATTTTTCAGATAAAGGAATTAAAACTAACGTAACTTTAGTATTCTCTGCTGGGCAGGCTTTATTAGCTGCTAAGGCAGGAGCTACTTACGTTTCTCCATTCTTAGGACGTTTAGATGATATTTCTACTGATGGTTTAAACTTAATCGAAGAAATTCGTTTAATATATGACAACTACGGTTTCGAAACTGAAATCTTATCTGCATCTGTACGTCATACTATGCACGTAATTAACTGTGCTAAGATTGGTTCTGATGTTATGACTGGACCTTTATCTTCTATCAAAGGTCTATTAAAACACCCATTAACTGATAATGGTTTAGCTAAATTCTTGGAAGATTACGCTAAAGGAAATTCTTAATTAAAGATTTTTCTTAATAAAATATGGAAGCCCTGATTTCAATTGAAATCAGGGCTTTTCGCTTCTTAGTCGGATGTTTTTGTGGCGTATGTTTATATTATCAGTCAGATAGTTTAAAAGTAAAACCCCACAGACCTTTTAGATCTATGGGGTTATTAAGAGTTATATAAGTCAATGGCTAAATGTCAAAAACCAATAACTTATACTATTTATCCTTTAATCGTAGCAGATAAATATTCGCGATTCATTCTAGCAATATTTTCTAAAGAAATTCCTTTAGGACATTCGATTTCACAAGCACCAGTATTGGTACAGTTACCAAAACCTTCGGCATCCATTTGTGCCACCATTGCTTGTACACGATCAGTAGCCTCTACTTGCCCTTGTGGTAGTAAAGCGTACTGAGAAACCTTCGCAGATGTAAATAACATTGCCGAAGCATTTTTACAAGCAGCCACACAAGCACCACAACCAATACAGGTAGCTGCGCTAAATGCATCATCAGCATTTTGTTTGTTTATAGGGATGGCATTTGCATCAATAGTATTACCAGAAGTGTTTACCGAAATGTACCCACCAGCATGTTGAATACGGTCGAAAGCACTACGGTCTACCATAAGATCTTTTACTACAGGGAAAGCTGCAGCGCGGAAAGGTTCAATCGTAATCGTATCTCCATCATTAAACATACGCATGTGTAACTGACAAGTCGTTACTTTACGATCTGGTCCATGCGGTTCTCCGTTAATCTGTAAAGAACACATTCCGCAGATGCCTTCGCGACAATCGTGATCGAAAACTACAGGCTCTTCACCTTTATTTATTAATTGTTCGTTAAGAACGTCTAACATTTCTAGGAAGGACATATCTTCTTCGATTCCATCAATTGGGTAATCGACCATTTGTCCTTTATCGTTAGCGTTTTTTTGACGCCATATTTTTAATAATAATTTCATAATTTTTAGTTTGTAGTTCCTAGTTCTTAGTTCATAGTTGTTCGAGTATAACTACTGACAACTGACAACTGATAACTGACAACTAAATTATTTATATGAACGAGTTTTAACCTCAATATTTTCAAACACTAATTCTTCTTTATGAAGTACCGCATCTTTCGGCTCACCTTTATATTCCCAAGCCGATACGAACTGAAATTCTTTACGTCGCATGGCTTCACCCTCACTGGTTTGGTATTCTTCTCTAAAATGTCCTCCAGCAGATTCTTCTCTCACTAAAGCATCTTTAGCAAAAAGTTCTCCTAATTCGAGGAAATCAGCTACACGACCAGCTTTTGCGAGTTCTTCATTATATTCGTTCGCTGTTCCAGGAATACGGAC
>CALFUO010000024.1 GCA_937929895.1 uncultured Aquimarina sp. | reverse complement strand
AACTCTTCCCAGCCTCGAATTTTTACTTCTTTATTCGTTGTAGGTAACCAATCTGACAGTTTGTTCGCGTGCATAATAATGCAAAGGTACAGCTAAATTAGATTTATGGCATGATAACAAAAGTTAAGCCCTGCTATTTTACTAGATTGTTTGAATGGAAGTGTATTGAATGTTAATCATGTTGTTTAATTTTATTTATTCTAAATAAGTTATATATTTGTGGTATGATTACTGACGCCCCTGTTCAACAAATAATTCGATTAGAGGAAATTACTTTTTGTAAGTATCAATTGAAGACCATTAATAAGGAGATTACTCTGAGTTTTCCTCAATTATTACAACTAAGGAAAAATGTACAGCGCTTAACCGCACATCATACTTTATGTGAAATTATTGATACAGATAATTTTGTGCTTCTTTGTGTAGCTGACAAGCAGCATTTGATTTATTTAGATATACCACAATTGCTTTATTTAGGAGAAGAGGTTGAAAGCTTTTTCTCTAATTCTAAACCAGTATTAGTTTAAATAATACCTTTATTTAGACTTTCTTTAAACTCTTTCCAGTACTTTAGTTTTGGTAGCTTTTGTTGTAAATTAGTAGTAAAGATTTACAACATGAAAACAGCCGTTAGAAAACAAATGACCATTGATCCGTTGGTAATGGATTTATTGAATAATCAGATAGCTATGGAAATGAAAGCTTCAGCTTCATATTTGGCTATGGCTTCTTGGTGTGATCAAAGAGAATTATTAAATAGTAAAGAATTTTTTTATAAGCAGGCTGAAGAAGAAAGAGAGCATGCGATGAAAATCTTCACTTTTATTAATGATAATGGTGGTGCTGCGATCTCTCCTAATGTACAAAACGTTAACAATGAGTTTGAAAGTCTAAGAGGGATTTATGAGACTTCATTAGAAATGGAGATTAGTGTTACACAATCTATTTTTAAAATCTTTAAATCAGCAAGAAAAGAAGATGATTTTGTAACAGAAGTTTTCTTGCAATGGTTTATTACCGAGCAGGCAGAAGAAGAAGATACGTTTAGAAGTATTATAGATATTTTCGATTTAATGGAAGGTATGCCATTAAAGATGATAGACGAAAGATTACCTAAAGAATAATTAGAAGTATTTTAATACTACAATTGTGAAACTAAAAACCACAATCTGCTATATGTGATTGTGGTTTTTTTATGCCTTAAAAGTAACCATAGCTTTAGACTCCAACTGTATCTAGTAACTGTTGTAATATTTTTTCAACTCCATTTTCATCATTCGAAAGGGTTTCAAAATTTGCAGTTTCTTTGATGTTTGGGTGTGCATTAGCCATAGCAAAACTATATTTAGCTTTTAGCAACATTTCGTAGTCATTATTGTAATCTCCAAATGCCATGGTTTCTTCTGGTGTAACCCCAAATTTTTCTTGTAATTGGGTTATAGCATTCCCCTTATGTGCATTTGGTCGAGAAATGTCTATCCACAATTTACCAGAAACTTTTAATTGCCATTTGCTTTCAATTTCGGATAGATGTGGTAGAATATTGTCTTCAGATCCTTCGTAGTGACACAAAGCAACTTTAAAGAAATCATCTTCTGGGATTTCATCAAAAGAATCAATTACCTGATAAGAAGTGTAGTATTCGGCGATCGTCTTTTCAAACTGATCAGGACTGGGTTTTATGTAAGCTTTCTTTTTTCCACATAAAACCACATGTACATTAGGTATTTCCTCGCAAAGAGCTATAAGCTGTGTTAATTCATTTACAGGAATTGCATTTACAAAAAGTTCTTCTCCGTTTTTAACAATGTAAGCTCCATTTTCAGCAACTATAGTAATGTCTTTTTCTATAGCTGCAAGTTTGTCTAAAATACTGTGATACTGACGTCCACTAGCAACCACAAATCGAATGTTGTTTGCTTTAAGATTTTCGAACTGTTCGAAAAATAAATCACTAACCTCGTGCTTAGAGTTTAGTAAAGTACCATCCATATCAGTCACCACCATTTTTACTTTCGATAAATCCATTTTTACTTACTTTAGAGACTTGCAAATCTACACTTATCATTTATGGTGTAGAGTGTAATAAGATTAAATTAGTGTTATTAATAGTGGTAGGTTATAAGCTTTAGGCGGTATGCGTTAAAGCCTTAGAACTTACAACCTAAAACTTAGAGCTGATCATGAAATTTTACCAAAAAGAAATACGATTAAAAGCAAGGAGTAGAGGTTTTCATTTGGTGACGGATGAAATAGAACGTTCTTTTCCAGAATTAAGACAGATTAATATTGGTCAATTACAGGTGTTTATACAGCATACCTCTGCCAGTTTGACCATTAACGAAAATGCAGATCCCACAGTGCGAACAGATTTCGAAAGCCATATGAATGTTATGGTGCCAGAGAATGCACCTTATTATATTCATACCTACGAAGGACCCGATGATATGCCTGCACATATTAAAGCCTCTTTAATGGGGGCTTCTGTACAGATTCCTATTACCAATGGTAGACTAAACTTAGGGACATGGCAAGGAATTTACTTGTGCGAACATCGTGATTATGGTGGTAGTCGTAGAGTCGTTTTAACAGTATTTGGCAGCTAATCATCTATTAATTATTTCAGTAATGAGTGCAGTCTTGAATCTTTCTGCATTTATGGTATATTTGCTGCATTAAAAAAGAAAACATATGTCATTTAACGATTTATTCGATAGCGGAAAACATAAGAAAAATCTAGGGCATTTTGCTTCGATAGTAACGTTAGCTTCTGCTGATGGAGCTGTTAGCGAAGATGAATTAGCAATGTTAAAGAGTTTTGCAAGAAAGCTAGATGTAGATACTTCTGAGTTCGAAGAAATTTTAGCTACACCAAATCGCTATCCAATAAACCCACCAAATAATAAGTGGGAAAGATTAGAGCGTCTTTATGATTTATTCAAAATCATTTATTCAGACCACGTAATGGATGAGAGTGAGGAGAAATTAGTAAAGAAGTATGCTATTGGTTTAGGGTACGGAGATGACGATGCTGATGCAATCATTAAAAAATCTATAGCGATTTTTGGAGGAAAAATAGCTTTCGAAGATTACGAATACTTAATCGGTAAGAAGAAGTAATTTTACGTGTTATTAAGAATACAAAAGCCTATGCTTATTTAAGTATAGGCTTTTTGTTTACAAACTTAGGATCGTATTAGTTGTTGGTTTGAAAGGAAGGATTCCAATGTTTTTACGATAAGGTTGATTTATTCAATTAATCTTAAATTGTACTTTCAACATACTGTTAGTCTACCAAGACTTAATTCTGTTAAATTTAATTAGAGGATATGATGAAGAAATTAATAGCCATAACGTGTTTATGTTTAGTTGCATGCGGTACAGCACATGTAGCTTATGATTATGACGAAACCATAGACTTTTCGTCATATAAAACGTATAATTATTATCCGAATCTAAAATCAGGGTTAAATCAATTAGATACGAAGCGTTTACTTGCTGCAACAGATAGTTTACTGGAAAGTAAAGGATTTCGAAAGGCAAATACGCCTGCTATGTATGTTAATTTTAAAAGTAGAACCTACGAAACACAAAGTAGAAATTCGGTAGGTATCGGTATCGGAAGTGGGCCACTAGTAATAGGAGGTAGTGTTCCCGTAGGTGTTCCCGATCAACATATTCAACTAACAATGGATTTTGTGGATGTGAAAAAGGATGAGTTAATTTGGCAAGCGGAGATCGACGATGTTCAAAACTCTAAAAATACCCCAGAGAATAGAAAAGCTTTTTTTGAAGTAATGATGGATAAGGCATTGAGTAAGTACCCTCCATCAAAGAAGAAGTAGATTTTGAACATTAAAAAAATGCTCGAATCTGTACACTTCCTGTATGGATAGTTTTAGAATCGTTAGATTTTCTACCACGATAATCTAAGTTAAGTTCTAAAAATTTGGTGATTTTCTTTTGGGCAAGAGCATTCCAAGTATAGTTTTTTCCGTCTTGTAATCCTTCTAGTAATTGGAAACCGACAGGGGTAAATGCATTTCCATTGAATTCATTACTGATGTAACTTGCCGTGATGTTCAATGCACTTTTAGCCAATTGTGCAACTTTGAATTCTAAGTTGAAAGATTGCTGATTTAATTTTTCATTTCCCGAAGCATTCTTTTTATCCTGAATAGAGTAAGAAAGTCCAAGGCTTGTTCTTTTAGAAAATAAATAAGAAACTTTAGGGGCAGTTCTCAATGTATTGATATCGAAATTTCGTTCGGAAAAACTTTCAAATTCACTTCCATCAACGGCGTATTGACTTTCAAGTTCTAATAGCCAACTTTCCTTTATTTTATGTAAGAAGTTATGCTGGTGACTAGTTATTGATGTAGTTTGCTGTCCTGTAATAAATGCATTACTATTTTCAGAAGTATTAAAAGAGTAAGTGTTGGTAAAATGTTGCTTTCCTCTATTAAAAAATAAAGAGTTCCTAAATGATGTATTAACGTTTATGGCTTTATTACTACTTTCGAATAAATGGAAAATAGCATCACTTTCGTCAGATTCAATACTTCTATCTAAAATTAGATTAGTTTGATTTCCAAAATGAGATAAAATACGTTCTAGCTTGTTGTTAGATTTTTCCCATCTAGTAAAGTTAATATTTAGTTGTTGAGATATTTTGTTCTGTGTAGTCTTTAAAAAACGTTGTCTAGGGAGTAAAATTCGAACAAAAGTTGCCTGGTCAGGGAATTCGCTTAGATCAAATTCCCCTAGTTCTTGAATGCCATTGTTATTAAAGTCATTCCATGTATACTGACCTTGCCCAGCATCTACTTCGACATAGGTGAAATCTTGTAAGGGTACAGATCCATTCTGTACCTCGAGTAAGATACTAGAGTCAATACTTCCTTTCCAGAATCTTCTTTGGTAATTGATACGAGAGGTTAATGTATTTTCTTGTGTTGAAATGGTGGTGCGATCTAAAATTCTATAATTCGCATAGATATTTAATTGTTGGATTGGTGTGATAAGGGGTCTGGTGTTTAATGTGTAGGTTTGGGACTTAGCTACATTGGTGAGTCTTTTATCTTGTATACTGTCATTTTCTCGATAGCGAGCCCCAAGTTTCAAAAACACAGCGGTGCTATCTCCAATTCCCCCTTGCCATTCATAGTTTCGAAATGCTTGGCTTAAGTTATTATATTCACCAGTAGAAAGACTTCTAATTTTGTTATTCTCTGTACTATATTTTACACCGCTCCAATATTTGTTTTTAGCGTAAATAACACTACTCTGATTTCTAAGAAAAGTACTTTTTTCTTCGGTAGCATCCGAGTTTAAGTAACTTGTATGTTGTCCTAAGAGCCAATTTTTAATTTTGAAGCTAGCCGACAAGTTTTGACGATTTCCTTTGTAGTTATTTGACATCGAAAGATACTCGTTGTCAAAGATAATAGAACTGACACTATCCTTTTTGATTTCGATTCCAGAGCTTGTCAAGAGTTGGTTTTGTTGTCTAAAAATCAGTGGTAAATTCCAGTCACGATTAAATTCAATATTATAAATCTGCTCTACATTTCTAAAAGTATCTTGTATGTAGTCAATTCCATTATTAAAAAATACATTCCATTTATCGGATTGCACTTTTTTGATGGGGTGGTGCGCTTTTATCTGTATTGCAGTACCAGTATTATCATCATCATTTAAAGAAGAGAATAGGTTAAGATCTTCGTTACTAGCGGCAATTTCGAAACTAAAATTATGATGTGCGGTCGGAGTATAAGCGCCTCGAATAACCCCCAATTGTAATTTTGTAGGTGCTTGGAGTTGCGTAATGGGTTCAAAACTTCCCATATTGAGGCCTACATATTCATAAATGCTACTTACTGTATTTCTTACCACAAGATCATCGTTAGTAGAGGGACGAGTTCTTAAAGCGTAACTTCCGTTGTTTTCTCCGACATCCGAAAAACGAACTTGAAATACAGGTACTCCAGGATCTTCATTGTTATCTACAAATACAAATATTAAATTTCCATCTCTTTCTTCTTGTGTATACAACAAGCCGTCTTCAGAAAACTCGTCTTCAACTGCAGATAAAGCCACCATATTTTCTGGGTTATCACCGGCCAAAGAAAGTACTTCTTTTTGGGCATCCGAAAGTTCTTGTTGAAGGGTTTGGTTTCGAAGATCGTTTTCCGTGTAAATAAAGGTGCTTAATTGAAATTTATCATTTTTGATAGCAACTCCTCCGTTTCCTAAGATACGAGAGAAGTTTCGTTGTGAAACCTGATATTGAACGGCGATACGCATATCTGCGGTAATCGGAAATGTAGGTGTAAATCGAATTTCTCCTGCGTTATAGTCGATAACGTAATCATTACTTTCTCCACGTTTTAATAATAGACCGTTGACATAAACACGTTCACTACCTGAAACAATCAAAACAAATAGTTCTCCATTTTGTCCAACAAGTTTGTAAGGACCTTGGTTTCCTTCTTGCCCGTTAAAATTACTTTGATTAAAAATCCCTCGAACCAATGCACCAGCACCAAAAGCTTCTATGGTGTTTTTTTCTCCTTCAAACTTAGTGTTAATACTAAGTCCCTGAAGTTTTTTAGTGAATTTAGCTAATACACTTTCTTCTTCAGAAATTTGAATATCTCCAGCCCGTACTTTCCAGTTTTGGGATTCTAATTCTACAAAGATTTGATCGAATTCATCTAAGGACTGAGAAAAGCCATCTGCCTGAATCGGTACGTTCGAATCTTGCATCGAAGCCCTAATAGTTACTTTATCAGATAACTTTCCTGAAATTTGTAAATCTAATTCCGAGTTAATAACTGAGTTTTGGTTGTTACCAATAGTGATTCCTCTAGAAATACTACCGCTGGTGTTTAACCCGTCAAAAAGCTGACTAACACGATTCGAGTTTTTGGCTTGTAATTGGTAACGTTTGCTTTTTCTTGCTTCGAAAATTAATTTTTCATCTAAATAGGAATAGGATCTAGTAAGAAAATCAGGGTATTTTAGATACTCGATTACAATCGAGTCTGAAATCTTGCCAAGATCCTTTAAATAGATTTTTGAAGCATCGGTATTAATGGCGTATAAAGATGTGTCAATTTTAACCCCAAATGTATCTTTTATTAAAATACCATGATGTTGTTGAAGGTTTGGTATTTTTAAAGAAACACTATCACGAGTAGCTACTTTTTTAGATGCTACTAAATGAGAAGAATTGGACTGAGCAATTCCTCTACAAAAACAAAAACTAGCGATAATAAGAAAATATAATAGACGCATAAAAGCTATTGTCTAAACGAAGAATCGATACACCTTAGTGTGACGAAAGTAGTTTTTATACGTCTATTTCCAAAAAAGTAATACACTTTTTGTGATTCTAGAAGATTGTATTTTGGTGTGCAGACTTTAATAAGTCATTTATCGTTTTAACGGGGTTGAAAGTTGTTAAAGGAACTTCTACAAAAATACTAATCCATTTTGCCATAGCTCCATTCCATAATCCAGGTAATTCTAAGGCTTTTACACTTTTTCCATTAATTGATTTTTGAGTAATGAAACTTAGCCTAGGTTCTACAAAATTTATTAAATCAAACTTTTCTCCTTTGTAGTTTTTCATTGCACAAACAAGGTCTACCGGATTAAAGTGTGTTGACTGGTTCATCTTTTCGGACTGTCTAGGATTTGTTTTGTCAACCTGGGCTCCTTCAATAATTTGTAATTCAATATTACCTCTATCATTTTTAATCCAATAAGGTCCTCCTCCGGGTTCACCTTCATTTAGTACCATACCGCAAACACGAATAGGTCTATTTAAGGCTTCTTGTAAATATTCTCGTTTGTAATAATCAGAAAATTTCCCAAAATCTACAGGCATAATAATATTAAGCTCTTCTGTTAAGAACTTTCCGATCTCGGTTAATTCTTCATCGTCAGGCATATTAATTTCTAGACTTTCAAGAATAGAAAATACTCTATTTTGAATCATCATTAATTTACCAGCTAAAGCTTTTTTGTAGATGGTAAGTTCATCCTGATATTTTCTAACAACGACGTTGTCAATATTTTTTATGAATACAACATCAGCTACGATATCGTTTAAATTTTCAATCAATGCTCCATGACCTCCTGGACGAAATAGGATTGATCCGTCATTTTTACGAAAAGGTTCGTTTTCGAGAGTAACGGCTATGGTATCGGTGCTCTCTTTCTGAAAAGAATAAGAAATATCGAAAGAGGTATTCGTTTTCTCTTCTACAATTTTTTCTATTCTCTCGAATTCCTCTTTAAAACCCTTTAGGTGTTCTTTGGAAACCGTAAAGTGTAATTTTGCATTACCGTTTTTTGTGCTATATCTAGCAGCTTCATGTAAGTGCTCTTCGAATGCAGTATTTACACCATCAGTATATTTATGAAAAGGAAGTAACCCCTTAGGAAAAGCTCCGTAATTAAGACCAGCACCATTTCGTAACATGGTTTTTACAAAAGCGTATAATTGTTCTCCTTCCGAAAAGTGGTCAAAACGAGGATATTTCTTTTTAGTAGCTTCTAAAACAATATTGTAAAAAGGAAGCTTTTCTAATCCAATTAAAAACAAGCGTATTGCTGTTGCTTTCTCATAGTTTAAATATGAATTGATACTTTCTTTTGTAAAGTCATAGTTATCTAAAAAGCGAAATAATTCCTTAAACATACGGGTTGCAGCTCCTGATGCAGGGATAAATTTAACAACATCTATATTCTTAAGTTTTTCGTCATAAATTTTAGCAAGTTCCATTAGTTCGCTTGTCTCGAGACCTACTATCCCGTTTTCTAAGGTAGCAGCTTCACGAACGTTAACAAAAGGAATATCGTTTTTGAAGATTTCAATTTGTTGCATTACTTGTTCAACAGTAAGTCCTTTAGACTTAATTTGCTGTATATCTTTATCTGAAATGTGCACTCTTGGTTCTTGTTTGATGTTTGCAATATATCAAAAAAGGTACTTAGTCCTGAATGTTTTTATACAAATGACCTATTAATTCGATGAAATTCGACTAAAAAAAGGTTTCAGTTTAGTTTCACTTACGGTGTGATGATGTTTAAAAAGTATAAACACACGTAAAACCTGCAAATTCTAAAAAGTCGGTATCATAAGTTTGTTGTGTCTCTTCGAAAGAAAGTAGGCTCTTTGTGATGCCTTTTTCAAGTTCAAAAGGGGCAATAATTATATGCTGTTTAAAACTTACACCAGGTTGTCCGTATAGTTTATAAACAGCTTCTTTAGCCCCCCAGATTACAGTTAGGTTTTTAATATAATCTAGAGAATCTGTGTCTAGATATTCAAATTCCTTGTCCGAAATAAATTTAGGTGCAATTTTAGTGATTTTATCACGTTGTTTTTCGATATCTATTCCTACTGGGGTTGCGCCTAAAATTATTGCTGCGTATTCATATGAATGAGTTATTGAGATTTCAACACCATCCGAAAGACTAGGTTTGCCATTTTCGTTGTACGAAATATCGGCATCTTTGTAGCCAGCAATAGCTAATAGATGGCGAACACTAAGGTAAGCTCTTCGATGAATTTCCGACTTCATATCGGAAATACGATTTTTAGAATAGGTTTCTAAGACAATCGGTGCAGATAATTCTTCTTCAGTCTCTGTAATTTGCCATACTAGCACATGGGTTTCGTCGTTTACAGCGATACTTTTGTATAGAGGCATATATTAAGAAGAGTTTAAGAAGCTTATTTGTAACTTTGCAATCCTATTTTATATTAAAGAGATAACTAGATTGCTTTTGCAAAATAACGGATTTTTGTATTAGCAATAAACATTGATAAAGAAAATAATCTTATGAGTACTACAGTTCCTTATGTGGCTTACAAAGTAAAAGACATCGCTTTAGCAGAGTGGGGTAGAAAAGAAATCGAATTGGCAGAGGCAGAAATGCCAGGTTTAATGTCTCTTCGCGAAGAATACAAAGACGAACAACCTTTAAAAGGTTCACGTATTGCAGGTTGTTTGCACATGACAATTCAGACAGCGGTATTAATAGAAACGTTAGTAGCACTAGGTGCAGAGGTTACTTGGAGTAGTTGTAATATCTTTTCTACGCAAGATCATGCTGCAGCTGCTATTGCTGCTGCTGGTATTCCTGTATATGCATGGAAAGGTATGAACGAAGAAGAATTTGATTGGTGTATCGAACAAACATTATTCTTCGGAGAAGAGCGCGAACCATTGAATATGATCTTAGATGATGGGGGAGATTTAACAAATATGGTATTAGATAAGTTTCCTCAACTTGTAGATAATATTAAAGGATTGTCAGAGGAAACTACTACTGGTGTTCATCGTTTATATGAGCGTGTCAAGAATGGAACTTTACCAATGCCAGCAATTAATGTAAATGACTCTGTAACAAAATCGAAGTTCGATAACAAATATGGATGTCGTGAAAGTGCCGTAGATGCGGTACGTCGTGCTACAGATGTAATGTTAGCAGGAAAAAGAGTCGTTGTAGCCGGATACGGTGATGTAGGTAAAGGTACGGCAGCTTCTTTTAGTGGTGCAGGTGCTATCGTTACGGTAACCGAGATTGATCCTATTTGTGCGTTACAAGCAGCAATGGATGGTTACGAAGTAAAGAAAATGGATACAGTTATTCCTAATGCAGATATTGTAATTACGACTACAGGTAATAAGGATATCGTTCAAGAAAAACATTTCCGTGCTATGAAGGATAAAGCTATCGTTTGTAACATCGGTCATTTTGATAATGAAATTGATATGGCTTGGTTAAATGGAAATTACGGGACTTCGAAAGTAGAAATTAAACCTCAGGTAGATAAGTATACTGTAGATGGTAATGATATTATTGTATTAGCAGAGGGACGTTTGGTAAACTTAGGCTGTGCTACAGGTCACCCAAGTTTTGTAATGAGTAACTCTTTTACAAACCAAACATTAGCACAAATTGAACTTTGGAAGCATTCTGATAAATATGAGAATAAAGTATACATGTTGCCGAAACACTTAGATGAAAAAGTAGCACGTTTACATTTAGCTAAATTAGGTGTAGAATTAGAGGAGTTAAGACCAGATCAAGCTGAATATATTGGAGTAACTGTAGAAGGGCCGTTTAAGCCAGAATACTACAGATATTAAATAGAAGTTAACTTCCCTCTTATTTAGAGGGATTAGTAGCCTGAAAAGCCAACGATACATTATCGTTGGCTTTTTTGTTTTAAGGTTTGCTTGTATATTATTTTTCAGTCTTTTAGTGATATGTTATCTTGATGATGAATAAGATATTAAAATATCTATCTTAGTTCTTCTTCAGAAGAGGGAAGCTATATTTTTTGAAGATTTAGGGTAATTACTTTTTAAGTGAAATTGCCCTATGTGAATTAGCATTTATTGAATATTTCAAATTTTGACACTAACATCCGAAACTTTAGAATACAGACCGTTTCACTGAAAGAGAATAGACTTTTATATATCAATACATTAGACGTTTTGGTCTAAGATTTTTTCGATTCATATTATATTATTTCAGAATTGGTATTAGAAAATATATTTTCTAAAATTTTTAGCTTCAAAAATTCACAAGCTACTCTAAATAAAATACTTAATATTTATTATCATTTCTAAAACTTAAAACTTTCGGATACCAGTGAAATCTCACATAAATCTAAAATATAAATTTTATTGTAAATTTTGTTTTTTAGAGAATATAAATCAGCTAAAACGTTATTTTGTTGTGAAAAAGTAAAAAATATACCATTAAATGGTTTTTTTGTGCAATACTGTAAAAGGTCAATGATGGTACTTTTATCATATCAAAACAAATGATATGAGTAAAGAAAGAATACAGACGATTACGTTATCCCTTGTTATACTTTTTGTTTCTTTTGTTGTCGGAGAAATTGTTACCAATACAGGAAACGCATCAACTAAAGAACTCACCGAATATGAAAAACTAATGGGGCTAGGTGAACCACAGGCTCATGTGCCAGGTCCATCGGAAGTGCTGAAATTAGCGGTAAAAGAATTAAGTAATCCTTTTTATGATAATGGTTCCAATGATAAAGGTATCGGGACACAATTATTCTATTCGATTCTAAGAGTTATGGCGGGATATTTTCTTGCCGTGCTTATTGCTATACCCTTAGGTTTTTTAACAGGGATGTCTCCAATTTTTTACAATGCGTTACAACCTTACATACAAGTTTTAAAACCAATATCCCCATTAGCTTGGATGCCTTTAGCACTCTTTGTAATCAAAGATTCTATTTTGTCTTCGGTCTTCGTCATTTTTATATGTTCAATTTGGCCTATTCTTATCAATACAGCTTTCGGAGTGATGTCTGTAAAAAAAGATTGGTTAAATGTTAGTAGAACCTTAGAAATGGGAACTTTAGAAACCGCATTTAAGGTGATTTTACCTGCGGCACTACCCACTATATTCACAGGTTTAAGAATTTCTATGGGAATTTCTTGGTTGGTTATTGTTGCTGCCGAAATGTTAGTAGGAGGAACAGGTATCGGTTATTATGTATGGAATGAGTGGAATAATCTGGATTTAACAAGTGTTGTTTTTTCAATATTCATGATAGGTATTGTAGGTATGGGATTAGATCTCTTAATCGCGCAAGCTTCAAAATATTTTATGTACCAAGAATAATCCTTTTAGCCCTATGAAAAAGTTTTTAGAAGTATATGATTTAGCGAAAAAGTACCCTGTTAAAGGAGAAAAAAACAAGTACATAACCATTTTTGAGAATGTAACTTTCTCAATGCAAAAAGGAGAGTTTGTCTGTATCATAGGACATTCGGGCTGTGGGAAATCTACCATATTAAACAATTTAGCAGGTTTAGATGCCCCAACTTCGGGTAACATTATCATGGATAATAAGAATGTAAAAAAGCCAAGCTTAGAAAGAGGAGTCATTTTTCAAAATCATAGTCTATTACCATGGCTTAGTGTATTAAAGAATATCAAAATGGCTATTGCTTGTAAGTTTAAAGATTTGGATAAGGAAGGGATTGAAAAGCGAGCACTTCATTTTTTAGAAATGGTAGAATTAACTGATGCTGTAAACAAACTACCACACGAATTATCTGGTGGTATGAAACAGCGTGTAGGTATTGCGCGAGCCTTTGCATTATCTCCAGAGCTTTTACTAATGGATGAGCCTTTTGGAGCATTAGATGCTTTAACACGGGGGAAAATACAAGATAAACTTGTTGAAATTTGCGATAAAACCAAACAAACCATTTTTATGATTACTCATGATATCGACGAGGCAATATTACTTGCAGATCGTATTCTTTTGATGTCTAATGGTCCAGAAGCTAGAGTGGTGGAAAGTGTAGAAATCAACATTCCTAAACCTAGAAATAGAGCTGAAATTGTAAAACACCAAAACTACTATCGTATTCGAAATTACCTAGTAGATTTTTTAGTAAACAAATCATCTAAAATTGCTAAGGATATTCAAAATAAAAATATAGACGACTCTCGAATGCCATATACAATCTCTTTTCCTAATGATGAAAATACAGAGAAGTTGGCTATATAAACGAACTCAAAATACTATCAAAATTAAGTTTCACTTTTAAACATATTACTATGACAAAAACAGAAATGACAGAAGTAATTCTAGAAGCTAAAAAATCTCAAAGCAAAACTTGGGAAGAATTAGGAAGTGCAATAGGTTTAGATAAAGTCTGTATTGCCGCAGCCTGTTTTTCGGGAGCCTCTTTGTTACCTAATGAAGCAGAAGCTTTTGTGAAAGAATTAGGTTTAGGTACAGATGTAGCAGAAGCCTTAACAGAATACCCAACGAAAGGTGTAGGACAAGTGATACCAAGTGATCCTTTAATCTATAGATTTTTTGAAATAGCGTATGTGTACGGTCCAGCTGCTAAGTCTGTAATCCACGAAATATTTGGAGATGGAATTATGAGTGCCATTGACTTTTCTATGAAGGTAGATAAAGTTGAAGATCCCAAAGGAGACCGGGTAAAAATAACATATGAAGGGAAATTCTTACCCTATAAAAAATGGTAACCTACAAAAATTACTTACTAATTTAATACTACGAATTATGCCATATAATAGTTTAGATAATCCATATAGTGAAAAATCAGATTTATCACATGGGGCAGGATGTTCTTGTGGTCCTTGTAGCGCGAAAAAAAAAGCAGCTGTTAATACTTTGCCAGATACAGAAGAAAGTATTGTAAACCGATTTGTAGAAACAGCTATTGTAAAATCGATGTTCGGTGGTAACGATATGAACCGTCGTCGATTTATATCGGCAGTTGGTGAAAGTACATTTAAAGCAGCTTTGGCAACTGCATTACCAATGGGGTTATTGCAGTCTTGTGTAAATGATAAAAAGAAACAGGTAGAAAACGGAGGAGCCACGACGAAATCAGTTTCTAAATTAGAGAAGACAAAATTGAATATCGGTTTTGTGCCTATTACTTGTGCCACTCCGATTATTATGTCAAAACCGATGGGATTTTATGAAAAATATGGTTTGGATGTCGATGTAATCAAAACTGCAGGATGGGCAGTAGCAAGAGACAAAAGTTTAAATAAAGAATATGATGCCTCGCATATGTTGACGCCAATGCCCTTGGCAATGACTATGGGAGCGGGTTCTATTGCTTCTCCATATATTATGCCTGCTGTCGAAAACATAAATGGTCAAGCTATTTGCTTACATTTAAAGCATAAGGACAAAAGAGATCCAAAACAATGGAAGGGGTTTAAATTTGGGGTGCCTTTCGAGTATTCTATGCATAACTTTTTACTACGTTATTATGTTGCAGAATTTGGATTAGATCCAGATAAGGATATTCAAATTCGTGTAGTTCCGCCACCAGAAATGGTAGCAAATTTACGCGCAGGAAATTTAGATGGATATCTTTCTCCAGATCCATTTAACCAACGTGCAGTTTATGAAAATGTAGGTTTCTTACATATGTTAACTAAGGATATTTGGGAAGGTCATCCATGTTGTGCCTTTGCGTGCAGTGAAGATTTTGCAAAGACGAATCCGAATACTTATGCAGCGTTGTTTAGTGCTATTATAGATGCGACACAATATTCTTCGAAACACGAAAATAGAGCGGCAATTGCCGAGGCCATTTCTCCAAAAAATTATTTAAACCAGCCTCCATCCGTAGTAGCACAAGTACTTACGGGGAAATATGCCGATGGTTTAGGAAATGTAAAAGATGCTCCAGATCGTATTGGTTTCGATCCATTCCCATGGCATTCGATGGGAGTTTGGATATTAACACAGATGAAACGATGGGGATATGTTAAGAAGGATATTAATTATAAAGCTATTGCCGAGCAGGTGTATTTAGCGACAGATTGCGCTAATAAAATGAAGGAATTGGGGTACGAAGCTCCAGGGACTACTTACAAGAAACACTATATTATGGGAAAAGAATTTGATCCCAATAAACCAGAAGAATACGTGGATAGTTTTGCTATAAAAGCAAACTAATAAGATCCTAACAATGATTTCGCATATATGCCGTTTTTTTGCACTATTCTTTTGTTAAAAAAGTAACCGTAGCTAAGGCTATGATTGATTTATTTGCTTTGGACTAGTAAAAAATACTTCCGCCTATTTACACGAAATTATTATCAGCAAATTGTATAAGAGAGAAAATCACAAAGCAGAAGTTGTTTATCCTTACCCTTTTTTTTAGAAGCTCTATTTTTTATAATAGAGCTTCTTGTTTTATTTTTAAGAACACTTAGTTTGGCTGATTAGGTTTTTTGTTTGACTCATAGATTTAAAACTTCTAAACTGATCGGGAGTCTGTTTACATATTTTTTTAAAAAGTCTAACGAAATAAGAATTGTCGTTGTAATTCAATTCATCTGAAATCTGTGATATCGATAAGTCAGTATGAATTATTAATCGTTTAGCTTCTAAAATAACACGCTCCATCAATATTTCAGAGGGTACTTTGTCAATTAGCTTTCTACATAAGTAACTTAACTGTTTGGTAGTTAGATTCATTTTGTCACAATAATAGCTAAGTGGTTGGTGTTCTTTAAAATGATTTTCTATCAATCCGTAAAAAGTATTGAGTTGCACGATTTCGTAGTTAAAAGCAAAAGTAGCATTATGTTGATTTAATAACTTTCGAGAAAGTGTGATAAGAATAGTATTCAAACACATTCTAATCATTTCGTGATAATCTAAATTACGATCGTGATATTCTTTGTCCATCAGCTTATAAAAAACAAAGATTTCTTCGGTTTCGTCTCGATTCAAAGAAATATATGGAATACTCGAGTTTGCATTGAAAAAAGGAAAACGCGATAAATTATCGTGTTTAAAGTCAAGCATAAAATACTGTTTTGTGAAAAATAAAATATAGCCATCTATATCTTGACTCATTTCCCAACGATGAATAAGTCCAGGAGCCAGAACAAACATTGCACCTGGGTGTACTTCATATTCTTTAAAATCTATATAATGTTTCCCGCTCCCTTTAGTTACTAGAAGCATTAGATAAAAATCATGGGCATGCGGAACAGATATAAAGAGGTTCTCTTTGACATGATCGCTAAAACGTCGAATGTAAAAATTACTATCAAATTGCATGCAGTTGCAGTAATCTTTGAAGTTAGAAATATTAAATACAGGTAATCTATTAATTTGACTTTTCATAAATCAAGGGGTATTACTTATACCATTTCCTAATTGAATTTACCGAATTAAAAAGTGCCTTTTAAAATTTTACTTCAACATAAAAAACTACCGTAGCTACTGCTATGCTAATTTTTAATGATTTGTAAAATTCCAAAAATCATCTTTTTCTTTAAGGTAAATTCAAATAAGAACTGGTATTATTTTTGCACACTAGCATCCGAAACTTTAGAATATAGGTATAGACCGTTTCACTGAAAGAGAATAGAAAATATATTCTTTAAAATTTTTAACTTCAAAAATTCACAAGCTACTCTAAATAAAAGCTTAATATTAATTGTCATTTCTAAGACTTAAAGCTTTCGGATATTAGTGATTTCTATATAAATTTTCACTTCAGTTTTCTATCTTTTTCGTCTATTTCTAAATCATTAATACTAGCGAATCGCTTTTGCATTAGACCATTTTCGTCAAATTCCCAGTTTTCATTACCGTAGGCTCGAAACCATTGGCCAGCATCATTTCGATATTCGTATTCGAAACGTACAGCTATTCTATTTTCCGAATGTATCCAGAGTTCTTTTTTAAGCTTATAATCGATTTCTGCGGCCCATTTATTTTTTAGAAAAATTTGCACCTCTTCTCGACCATTTACAAACTGATTTCGATTGCGCCATTCTGTATCAACTGTATAGCCCATAGATACTTTTTCGGGGTCTTTACTGTTCCAAGCATCTTCTGCCATTTGGACTTTTTGAATTGCATCTTCAAGGCTAAAAGGCGGTATAGGAAATTTTTTCATAAGTATTTCTTTTACCTAAAATTTAGAGCTTTTAGCTTGGAAAGTATGTTAGATATCATCAAAAAGAAAAGGGTGAATATAGTGGAGCACTATTTTTTCACCCTAGTATTTTAAAAAATGATAAATATTTTTGATGTTTTGGTGTAAGTTGTTGTTTATTAGGGATTAATGATTTTAGAGGAAATCAACTAATTTTGGTTATGTACATGTGATTTTAATCTTCTCCTTGATTTTAAAAACGTATTAGAAAAAGCTATTCTTCGTGAAATTAAAAGGTTGATTATAGTAACGTTTCCCTGTAGCTTGATATAATGCGTTTGCCAAAGCTCCAATAACAGGAGGGAGGCTAGGTTCTCCTAAACCAGTAGGATCTATATTATTTTCAACGAAGAAAGTCTCAATTTCTAATGGCGCATCTTTTTGTCGGATAAGTTTATAATCGTCAAAATTTCTTTTAGAAATATATCCATTGTTAAAAGTAACTTCACCAAACATCGCAGTTCCTAATCCATCTATAACTCCACCTTCAATTTGGTTTTTTGCTCCTTCAGGATTTACAACGACGCCGCAGTCTACAGCATTCCATACTTTAACCACTTTAGGGGTGTCATTAACCATTTTAATGTCTACTACTTGCGCCACATAACTATTATGACAAAAATACGCAGCTACACCTCTAAAAAGGCCTTTCTGCTTTCGATCCCAATTCGATTTTTCTCTAATCAATTCTAAAACTCCACGATACCGTTTCGGGTCATAATCATTTTTATCCCCTACAGGATTCGTTTCAGCCTTCTTGAATAATTCAATTCTAAAATCAATAGGGTCTTTATCGGCTGCCTCTGCAACTTCGTCTAGAAAAGCCTGTTCTACACCAGCGGTAAAATTCGATTTTGGTGCACGCCAAGCTCCTGTAGCAATGGTAGAAGGCATTTTTCGATGCTCTGCTAAAAAATTATCTACCGTACCAGCGGGGAAACGATCTGGCCATACAGGGCTTCCTTGTGATCCAGCTCCTTTAACCTTAAAAGCCGTAAGTTCATTCGCTTTACTTAAGGCTGCTTTATAAAATATTTTATAAGTAGGGCGAAAAGGGCCATAACTCATATCTTCTTCGCGAGAGTAAATTAATTTTATCGGCTTACCAATTTTCTGAGAAATCAATCCAGCTTCAACCACAAAATTTCCGTACAAGCGACGTCCAAATCCACCACCAATTCGAGTCAATTGAATTTCAATTTTTTCTTTGGGAAGTTTTAAGATATCGGTAAGCATTCCTAATGCTACTTCTGGTGTTTGAATAGGTCCCACAAAACGAGCCTTGTCCGCCGTAACATCCGCGAAAAAATTCATGGGTGCCATAGGATTATGGGGTAAGAAAGGAGCTGAATAAGTACTTTCAATAATCTTAGTACTTTTTTGAAAAGCTTTTTCTACATCCCCATCTTTTCGGACAGGTTTTATGTTTTTATCTTCAAGAAGTGCCGTTAGTCTTTCTTTATCATTTGTAGTATTTTCTATTTTAGAAGGAATTTTCCACTGTACTTTTAATTGACGGGCTGCTTTAAAAACTTCCCAAGTAGAATTACCAACAACTACAATCATATTATTTTTAGCAAAGGCTTTTTGTTGCCATTTGGGGGCAGAGGAATAATCGATTTCCAGTTTAAAAACAGATGTAATCCCTAGTAATTTAGAAACCTCGTCTTGATTAAAAGAATCGATACCACTTCCGAATTGAGGGGGGTGAATCACGGTAGCATACAGCATACCTTCTTCTTCGTAGTCCATACCGAACAAGGGTTTCCCTGTAACAATACCTTTTCCATCAACATTTTTAGTAGGGTTACCAATAATAGAGAAGTCTTTGATGTCTTTTAAAGTAACCTCTTCTGGTACTTTTAGTGTTGCAGCTTCTGACGCTACTTCACCAAATCCTAAAGATCGATTACTGGCTTTATGATGAATTGTACCAGATAAAGTACTTACCTCTTCTAGGGGAACTCCCCATTTTAAGGCAGCAGCTTGCATTAACATATTACGCACCGTAGCCCCAGCAATACGAAGACCTTTCCAGCTTTTACGAATGGACTGACTACCTCCTGCTACTTGTCGCGTAAATGTATTGGTATCTAAGCCTGCTTGTTCTACAACAACTTTTTTCCAATTTACATCTAATTCTTCGGCAACAATCATCGGCATTGCCGTCTTTACATTTTGCCCAATTTCAGGATTTGGAGACATAATGGTTACAACACCATTTTCTCCAATTTTTATAAAACCACTTAGATTAAACCAGTTTTTAGGGAGTTCAAGTGGATAGTCGATTGCGGTTGTTTTCGCAGGATCGCAGCTATTTAAAAGCCCAAATCCTAAAACCAATCCACCACCAGCGGCTGCACTAACTTTTAAAAAAGACCTTCTATTGTATGTTGTTTTTATCTTTGTCATAAGATCTATATTATAGGTTGGTAGCTGTTTTTATGGCTTTTTTAATTCTTACATAAGTTCCACAACGACAAATATTACCATTCATAGCCTCTGTGATTTCTTCATCATTGGGCTTAGGGTTCTTAGCCAATAATGCCGAGGCACTCATAATTTGTCCTGCTTGACAGTATCCGCATTGCGCCACATCGTGTTGTAACCAAGCTTTTTGAACAGGGTGTGTGCCATCTTCAGAAAGCCCTTCGATAGTTGTAATAGCTTTACCATGAAGTTGAGACACTGGTATGGAACAAGATCGTTCTGCCTTGCCATCGACATGTACTGTGCAAGCACCACATTCGGCAATACCACATCCAAACTTTGTGCCCTTTAATTTTAAATGATCTCTTAACACCCAAAGTAAAGGTGTGTCATTTTCAACTTTAACTTGCTTTGTTGTTCCATTAATGTTTAAAGTAAATTGCCCCATATTTTGTCAGTAACTGGTTGGTCTCAAATTATGTATTTATACCACTTAAACTTTAAAAACGATACAATAAAATGTTCTTTTTTCGCTGTATTTTCAAAATAAAAATAAACCGTAGCACAGCTATGCTTGATTTTTCTTTTTCAATACATCAAAAAAATCTTAATTTTATTTAATACCGCTTTCAAAGCTCAAATGGTATTAGTTCTTTTGTGCGTTCAGCTTATTTGGGGGTTAGCCCTTAAGTGGTAACTTAGGTAAATACGTTTATTACCTAGGACTTAATACCAAGTAAACTTAAAATATTTTCAAGTTATGTATTTAAATAGATTGTAATGGTTAAAGAATCAATTTTTAAGAAATTTTTGGTATTCTTCGGGAGTATCAATGTCTAATAATAAGTCTTCATTTGTCCCAATTCCTATTATTTCAACATTTCTAGAATTGATTAACTTTTTAGCTCCTACATCACCTTTTAGTTTAGTTAGGTCTTGGTATAATGTTTTAGGGAAAATGGCAGGAACACCAAAGTGGTTGAAATATTTAGAGGCTATAATTTTATGAGGAGATTTATAAAATTCATTAATCAATTGATCGATATATGCGTGATCTATTAAAGGTTGGTCTCCTAGCACAATCATAATACCGTCTATAGCTTCTTTTCGAAGTGATTTTGCTCCGCAAGAAATGCTATTTCCAATACCTTTTTCAAACTCGGAGTTTATTATAGTGCGAATAGGAAATTGAGAAATAGTTGGGGCAATATTATTCGAATTAAAACCTAATACACAAGTAATAGAATGTGCTTTGCTTTTTACTAGATTCCTAATTACATGCTGAAGTAGTGTAGTCCCTTCGTGTAACTTTAGTAACTGTTTAGCGGTTCCCATCCGTTTAGAACTCCCTGCAGCTAAAAGAATAACTCCAATTTTCATTTGGTATTGGGGGTTAGGGAGGCAGCATTTACTGAATTAACTCTTTTTTTTCGATATATACTAAGAATTTCGCTAACTACAGAAAACGCTATTTCTTCTGGGGTAACAGCACCTATATTTAGGCCAGCTGGGCTATAAATCGTGTTTAAAAAGTCTTCATTTAAGTTGGGGACATAGTGAAATAGCTCGTTAAATAATTGTTCTCTTCTTTTTATTGAACCTATGATACCGATATACCTAACGGGAAATGCTACTAATTTTATAAGGTATTTTAAGTCTGATACATAATTGTGATTCATTAGTACAATAGCAGTTTCTGTATCTGTATTAAATTCAATTAATTCCGGAGAAGAAGCCTTAAAGTAGGTAGCCCCAGGGAAATGGTCACTAATTTTATCCTCTTTAGCAGAGGTAATTACTTCAATTTCCCAGCCTAGAAGGCTAGCAGCTTGACATAATTGTACAGCATCATGTTCACCTCCAACAATAATTAATCGAAATAAAGGAGATAAAACCTGTTTAAAGCTTAAAGTCTCTTCGTTTTTTTCTAATTCGTAATTATTTTTAAAGTTAAATTCGGAACCATTCTTAAATCGTATTACAGATCCAAAATTGCCGATGGTTTCATCTTGGTTGGTAAAGAAAGATTCAATTTCGAAATATTCTCTATGTTGAATAGCTAAGTTGAATTGACTATTTAAATCATTAGTAATACTAAACGGTTCTAGTAAAATATACAGTACACCTTCACAGCCTAAACGGTACCTGCCATCGTAAGTAATTACCTTAGGAACCTTTGTTTCAAAAACGGAAGAAGCACGACGTAGCACCTCTTTTTCAACACAACCACCACTGATAGCACCCGTCATTACCCTATTTTCAGAAATAAGCATTCGAACTCCGGGCTTTCTATACGATGACCCGTCGAGTTTGACGACAGTAGCTAGTACCATTTTTTCGTTAGCAACTTGATGTTTTAACGCTTGTTTTACAATGTGTATAAATTCGTGAGTCATAAGGCCTAAAACCTAAATACTGTGTTGATAGAGGCATTTATATTTCTAAATATAATATTTAATATCACACAATAGGTCTAAGCTATTTGTAATTGTTTTAAAGAGATACAATGAAGTGCTAAAATGTCACAAACTCTTAAGGTACTTGTTATTTTTGCATTCCAATTTTGAAAAATAATACCAGTTCTTATTTGAATTTACCTTAAAAAGCACTTTTAATTCGGTAAATTCAATTAGGAAATGGTATAAGATTGCAATTAAGTATGACTCAAATACATAAAGGAACAGAAGGAGAAAAGGATCTTCAACAGCTACAGGGGAGTACTAATCGAGCAAATCGCTTCTATTACAATCATATGCGATATGAATTGGATGAGGAAATGAAAACCTTTATTACTAACCAAGAAATGGTTTTTATGGCTACATCTGATGCTAAAGGAAATTGTGACTGTACTCCTCGTTTTGGTCCTAAAGGTTTTATGACAATAGTCGATAATAAAACATTAGTGTATCCAGAATATCGAGGAAATGGTGTTTTTGCAAGTCTTGGAAATATTTCAGAGAATCCCCATATAGGACTCGTATTTGTAGACTTTTTTGATGCCCAAAGGGGGCTTCATGTAAACGGAAGTGCACAGAGTTATCGAGTAGAAGACATTCCTAATGTCTTAAAGTTTGCAATCCACGATTTGTCTAAAAATCATGAAAAGGAGATCGAACGTTGGGTAATTATTGAAGTGCATGAAGCTTATATTCATTGCTCTAAGAATGTGCCACAACTTTTTAAGCAAGAATAAAAACAGAGGTTGAGGTTTAATCCTAGATTGTGGATTGAATTCTTCGTGGTCTACCTCGTACCTTAGTAAAAATTGTTTTGTGACATGCCTTGTATCTTTGTGTCGAGATAATATACTTAGATTTTTGTGTTAAGGAAATCCTTTGATTAGCACCTTTTTTGCTTATAGGATTTACATTTTACAACTATCATTTCTCGAATCTCGAACTGACAACTCTTATTATTAATCGAACACAGGTTAATAGTTATCTTTATCAAAAAAAAATACCCAATGTCTTACGTACAAAGTCTTTTAAATTTCATTGATGCAAGTTCAACTTCTTTCCATGCTGTTGCTCATCTAAAACAAGAGTTAGCCGCAAAAGGTTTTGAGGCATTGAACGAAAAAGAGAGTTGGGAATTAAAACAACAAAGAAAATACTTTGTAACTAGAGCCGATGGCTCGATTATCATTTTTGTGACTCCGAAGAACTGGACACCTAATAGTTCCTTTAAAATTATTGGAGCACATACCGATTCTCCTTGTTTAAAAATTAAGAATAATCCGATTTCTATTAAAGAAGGATATCAGTTGCTAAATGTAGAAGTATATGGTGGAGTACTTTTAAATAGTTGGTTTGACCGAGATTTAAATTTTGGAGGACGAATTATTCTTGAAGATGAAAACGGTCAACTAGGTCAGAAAATTATTACGGTAAAGAAGAAACTTCGTATCCCTAGACTTGCCATTCATTTAGACAGAGAAGTAAACAAAAAAGGTTTTACTCCTAACCCACAAGAACATATGTTTCCTATAATTGGTTTAAGAGAAGATATTTCTTTTGAGGATTGGGTAAAAGAAGAAACGGGTATAAAAGGGAATATATTAAGTTGGGATTTGTTCTTGTTCGACGCTACAGAATCTAGTTTTGGCGGAATCGATGAAGAATTTGTGTATGCCCCTCGATTAGATAACTTGGCAAGTGTTCATGCTTCTTTCGAAGCATTAAAAGCTTCTGATTTTTCAGAGGGTACAATACAGATGGCAGTGTATTTTCAGCACGAAGAAATTGGTTCGGAATCTCAAAACGGTGCGAACTCTAATTTTTTAGAAGCAACCTTAAAGCGAATTCAAGCTTTTGTTTCGAGAGAAGAAGAAACATTCTACAAGACTATTGCGCGTTCTTTTTTTATTTCTGCAGATATGGCACATGCCGTACATCCAAGCTATGCAAATAGACACGATCCGAATCACAAGCCTAGTATAGGAAAAGGACCTGTAATTAAGAGCAATGCTAATATGCGTTATGCAACTGATGCCTTTTCGATAGCAAAATTCAAACAGTGGTGTCAGAAAGCCAATATTCCTTTTCAAGATTTTTGTAGTAGAAATGATATAGGATGTGGTTCTACAATTGGCCCAATGGTGGCTTCTAATTTAGGAATTCCTAGTATAGATATAGGGAACCCAATGTTATCGATGCACAGTATCCGAGAAATGTGTGGGACGCGAGATCACGATGATATTATTAAGGTATTTAAGGAATTTTATAGAGGATAATTTTTACAAAAAAAACACTAGTATCCGAAAGTTTTCAGTTTTAGAAATGATAATTAATATTAAATATTTTATTTAGAGTGTCTTGTGAATTTTTGAAGCTAAAAATTTTAGAAAATATATTTTCTAAGATGTATTGAAAAAGTCTTAGACCAAAACGTCCAATGTATTGATATATAAAAGTCTATTTTCTCTTCTCTTCTCTTCTCTTTCAGTGAAACGGTCTATATTCTAAAGTTTCGGATGCTAGTGATCCTTTATCTATTTTAAAAGCGAATCTTAACTACAATATTAGAAGACGAGATTACGGAAAAATATTGAATCACCTACTCTGTAATAAGTTCACTTTTTCAGAAAGTAACCC
>CALFUO010000023.1 GCA_937929895.1 uncultured Aquimarina sp. | reverse complement strand
CAAAGGATTTTGGAAAAATAGTGTGTCCTTCAAGAATGTTAGTGGCTGGTCCAACAACTTCAGGAAAAAGTTGGTTTTTGCATAAATTCGATCGATACCATCTGCATGCCCAATGGTAATGGTGGCCGTTTTAGTTTTTTTAGTAATGGTATGTTTACGGTTATATCCTAAAGTGTCTCCTGCCTTTAATTCATGAATTTGAGATATGTTAGCGGTTAAAGAGGCGATAGGTTTTAAGTTTTTATCGTATTTAGCATCGTTACTAAATCCATACAGGCCAATACCAGTGCGTACCATATCTAGATGGGCTTCGGGAAAATTTAAAATACCGGAAGTATTGGATTGATGTAGTAGGGGAGTAATTCCTGTTTTTTCTATTAATTGATTGCTAAAATTTTTGAATCTTTCAATTTGACTAATGGTAAAGTCTTTTTCTTCTAAATCTTCACTAGCTGCTAAATGAGAAAAGAGACCCTTAATATGTAAATTATTATTGTTAATTTCTTTTGTTAAAAAGTCTACATCCTCGTCATTGAAACCGAGTCGATTTAGCCCAGAATTATATTTAATATGTATAGGAAAGTCTTTAATATTCAATTGTTTCACGTGAAACAATAGTTTGTGTAAAACCCTTTTACTATAGACGTTGGGTTCTAAATTATAGTCTGTTAATAAGCTGAAATTTTCCGGTTGCGGATGTAGTACTAAAATAGGGATTTTGATACCAGAATTTCGCAATTCTACACCTTCGAAAGCATAAGCAACAGCGAGATAATCTACTCCAATATTTTCTAGATGTTTTGTAATAGCTATCGCATCACTACCATATGCCAAAGCTTTTACAACTGCCATTAATTTAACATCTTTAGCAATTTTACTTTTTAGATATTGATAGTTGTGAGTAAGGTTCGAAAGGTTTATAGTTAAAGTAGCGTTCAAAAGATATTGATAATTTAATATGTATTATTTATTCATCTAAATATAGTAAAACAACTTGCCTATTGCCTATTGCCTATTGCCTATTGCCTATTGCCTTTATTAGCTTTCATAAAGGCAGCACGACTCAAAGGTTCGTAAATATCTTTTTCTCCCAATTCAATCAGTTTTTCACTATCAGAAATACGATGGCTGTAATGGGCTAGGTTTCCCGTTTTAGTACAAACAGCATGTACTTTAGTAACATATTCTGCAGTAGCCATTAGAGCAGGCATAGGTCCGAAAGGATTTCCCTTATAGTCCATATCTAGACCTGCAACAATAACACGAATACCGCGATTAGCTAAGTCATTACAAACACGTACGATACCATCGTCGAAAAATTGGGCTTCGTCTATCCCAACTACATCACAAGTATCCGCAAGTATCCGAATATTGGCTGCAGCGGGTACAGCAGTCGAAGCTATTTCGTTATCGTTATGCGAAACAATATTTTGATCATCATAACGGTTATCTGTGGTAGGTTTAAAAATTTCGACCTTTTGTTTGGCAATTTGAGCGCGACGCAGTCTACGAATTAGTTCTTCAGTTTTACCTGAAAACATCGAGCCGCATATAACTTCGATCCATCCACATTGTCCTTCTGGGTTTACTGTATTTTCAAGAAACATTTCGTAATTTTCTAGCCTCCTTAATTAAAAGAAAGTGATTATTAAAGTAACTTTATCGAGTTACTAATTTTAGTACATGTAAAAGTGAAGTCAAAAATACAGATTTAACTATTTCTTTGATACTAGGAATTAGGAATAATCTTGAATTGGTTTAGTTACTGTGAATGAATTCACCATTAATTTTAAAAAGATATTTTATGAATTTCGAATCTATAAATAATAACCTATCGTCTTTAATAGAAGAATTAAAATTTATCGATTCGCAAAATATTTCAGCTTTAAAAGAAAAGACTTTAGCACTTTACGAACAGTTGGTTTTATTAGAATATAGTGAGCCAAAAGAAGTTATCGAAGAAAAAGAAATAGAACAAGCTCCTGTAAGTTTTAGTATTCCTAAAGAAGAAATAGTTGACGAAGCAAATCTAAAAAGTATAGAGGATGAAAAACCTACTATAGATGAAATTTTAATTGACGATACTGTAGTTAGTGAAACTCCTGTTTTTGAAAGTATAGATGCTATTGAAGAAACAAGGGATGAAGAGGAAGAGAATGGTCCTGATTTACTTCATGAATTAGAAAATATCACCGAAGGATTCGAATTACCAGAATTTGAGCCGGCTTCGCCGACAATCAATTCTATACAAGAGCACCCAAAATCACTAAATGAAATATTAAATAAATCTGTACAGATAGGATTGAATGATCGTATAGCTTTTATCAATCATTTATTCGAAAGAAATCAGGAGGACTATACCAGGGTAATTTCTCAGGTAAATACCATGCAAAATGTTGATGAAGTAGAAAGTTTTATAGAGACTTTTGTAAAGCCTGAGTATAATAATTGGGATGGAAAAGAGCCTATTGTAGAACGATTTTTACAAGTAGTACTAAAACGCTTCGAAGCCTAGATAGAATTGAATAGCTTTGCAATATGAGTAAATTATATTTGGTTCCGACTCCTATAGGAAATCTACAGGATATTACTTTTAGAGCTCTAGAAGTGTTGAAAAATGTTGATTTGATTTTAGCTGAAGACACCCGTACCAGTGGAAAGTTATTAAAGCATTTCGAAATTACTACTCAAATGCATAGCCATCATATGCATAACGAACATAAAACAGTCGAAAGTATAATTTCGAAATTGAAATCTGGTCAACAAATAGCATTAATAAGTGATGCTGGAACACCAGCAATTTCAGATCCTGGATTTCTATTGACTCGAGAAGCTATTGTGAATGATATAGAGGTAGAATGTTTACCTGGTGCAACCGCTTTTGTTCCTGCTTTAGTAAATAGTGGATTACCGAATGATCGATTTATTTTTGAAGGGTTTTTACCAGTAAAAAAAGGGAGGCAAACCCGTTTTTTAGCTTTAGCTGAAGAAACACGTACCATGATTTTTTACGAATCTCCACACAAATTGGTAAAGACGCTAAAGGATATGATTACTTATTTCGGAGAAGAAAGAAAAGTATCTGTCAGTAGAGAATTGACAAAAATGTATGAAGAAACCGTAAGAGGTACTTTGCAAGAAGTCTTAGAACACTTCGAAAATAAAGCTGCTAAGGGGGAAATAGTTATGGTACTAGCAGGAAAATCTAAGTGATTTTAATATATATACATTAAATGTTAGCTTAAAATTAATTATTAATGATAATTAAGGTTCTCTTGTGAATCACTTTTTGATCTATGAATTATAAGCTACATTTGAATGCCCATTTACCTAAGACACGAACCTAAATATGTTTTGAAGTTAACTATAGATCTATAAACGTTATTTTCAAAATGAAAAATATTTATTCGTTTGCGATGGCAACTGCCGCCATGGTACAAATTACTTATGCACAAGTAGATTCTAATGTTCCTACGATTCAGAATATGTTATCGAGTAAAAAGCCTGTCGATACTAAAATTTTGAAGCGTATGGCTAAGTATGATTCTGGTAAAACAGATGTACGTACGAATAATCTTATTAAAACTAAATTTTTTCAAGCTCAACAATATTATGATGCTAGTTCGTATGATAAAGCTTTGAAAAAGATAGATGAGATAGAAGTATTAACAGGAAGTACTTTGATGATAGAATCTCAGGATTTAAAAGTAAAATGTCTAATTGGTGCAGAACGATTTGAAGAAGCTAACGTAGAACTTTATTTGTTACAGGGATTAGGTTTAACAGACGAACAATTACAGCAGGCCGCTATAAACGCCTCTTTAATAGAGAATAAAATTGAAGAGAAAAAAGATAGAGAAGCTGCAGCTGCTAAAGAAGCAGAAATACAAAGACAAGACGAAATAGCTTGGAAAAAAGTAGTGGAAGCAAATACAGTTTTAGGTTATAATTAGTATTTGCAAAACGAGGACTTTAAGTTGCATACCGAAGAAGCGAATATAGGAATAGACCTATTGGAATGGAAGAATCTACTAGAAAATAAGAATTTAGAAGGTTTTAAAAAATATAGTATTGCAGGTAGGAATACTGTAAATAAAGAAGAAGCTAAAAAATATATTCAGTATTGGTCAGAAACAGAAGTGGATTTTTCTGATACAGAAGATAAGTCACCCATAGAAAATATAGGATACTATGTTCAAGCTTTAGAAATAGATATTTCGGGTAATGAACTTATAAAGCTTCCTGAAAATATTGGTAACCTAGTGTTATTAAAAAACTTTTATTCTTCTAAAAATAAACTTTCTAGCCTTCCAGAATCTATAACAGAATGTACTACGTTAGAGGTTTTAGATTTAGAAAAGAATAGTTTAAAAGAATTACCAAAAAATATACGTGGACTTAAAAATTTAAAGACTTTTAAATTGGGTAAAAATAATTTAAAAGAACTTCCTAATAAGTTTGGTAAGTTAGGTAACCTAGAAGATTTATATTTAAATAATAATAGTTTAGAAGAGCTACCAGATAGTTTTGCAGATCTTGAAAATTTAAAACGATTAGATCTAAGTAATAACAAATTATCTACTTTACCTGATGAATTTGGTTATTTATCGAATCTTAAAGTATTACGTATTGTGAATGCCGGTATTACTAGTTTTCCGTTAAGTTTTGGTAATTTGAACTTAGATATGCTCTATATAGATAAAGAGACTTTAAAAAAGGCAAAAGATGTCTTAAAAGCTATTAAAAAGCGAAATAAAGACTTTAAAGTTGAAGAAATAAAGACAAAGTAATTTTTTATACAAGTTAAAAATAAGGTGTGTACTGCACCACTCTAAAATCCAGTGTGGTATATGCTGGATTTTTTTGTTTTTCCTGCTTATAGTAATCCAAGCTTCCTATACTTCTATTTGCAGCACCAGAAGGAGCAGTTAGGGAAACCGTTTTTATACTTCTATTTTCTAATTGAAATTGATGTATTCTAGGAATTTCATTATTCACAACGTCAATTTTAATTCCATAAGATTTAGCATGTTTTCTAAAAAAGTATTCTGGACCATTTTTACTATTACCTCCTGTAAAAAGTAGTGTATGTATCGATGGGTTTTGTTTTAAAATAGCAATTAGATCTCTCAATTGTGGATCTTGCATTCCTAGATCAGAAGCATCAATTTTCTCTCTTGTACAAGAGGCTACCATATCACAAACTCCAATTTTTCTTTCGATTAAAAATTTACGTCTCTGTTCAATTGCAAAATCAGAGTTATCATAAACTAAATCAAGATTAAAAATTCGATCTAAAATGGGCCACAATAAGCCATTGCTACTACCATAACAGAAATTAACGTCACGTTCATTCAATTCACCTGTGGTAAATCTAGGTGGAGGTAATGTTCCGACGATTAGTTTTTCTGTTCCTTGTGGGATAAATGGAGGGTAAGGGTGGGTGTGTAAGAACAATTAATTCTCTTTTATAAATTCAATCACTTGAGAATTAAAAATTTCAGGTTCTTCTACATTAACCACATGTCCACATTCAGGAATCACGTTCAATGTAGATTTGGTATGCGTTTTTACAATTTTTTCGATGATGGGAAGAAATAAATAGTCCTGTTCTCCCATAACATAAAGCGTAGGGATCTTGATATCCTTAGCTCTAAAAAATCGTAGTAAA
>CALFUO010000022.1 GCA_937929895.1 uncultured Aquimarina sp. | reverse complement strand
TTATGTAAAAGAATACCATGTCGAGCGCTTAATGCGAGATGCGAAAATTACACAGATCTATGAAGGTACTAGTGAAATTCAAAAGATTGTGATTTCTAGATCGATTTTAAGAGACTAGGTTCTTTAGTTGAGAGTTGTCCGTGATAAGTTTAATAAAATCTTATTCTCAGCTCAAAAATACTGACAACGGTCAACTGAAAACTCTCAACTATTTAAACGAAAGTCCAAGCAATAAACCGTGTCTTTTTATTCCCATGTTCCATGTCAACGATGCGCACCTCTGTTGGTTGTGTTTTATTGATAGCTCGTTTGATGTTTTTAAGGTGTTCTTTTTTAGAAACTAAAGAGGTAAACCATCGTACTTGATTCTTAAATAAAGCGCTTTCTTCGGCCATTTTCTTTACAAACGCTTCTTCCCCACCTTTATACCAAAGTTCGTTAGATCTTCCTCCGAAATTTAAAGTGTCTTTTTCTTTTAACTGAAGGTTGTTGACCTTTCTCTGATTGTTCTGTTGTGCGTTGGTTTTGGTCTTAAAGAAAGGAGGATTACACACAACTACGTCAAACTCATCATTTGGTTGTATTAGGCTGTCGAAGATTTTGGTCTTGTACTTCTGATGTCTAAGTTCAATTTCTTTTAGAGAAGGATTAAGATCAATGATTTGTTGAGCGTTTTGTAATGAATCGAGGTTTACTTCACTTGCAGTACATTGCCATCCAAAATGACATTTTCCTAGAATCGGATACACCAAATTGGCACCCGTTCCTATATCTAATAAATGCATCTTTTCTTCATCTATTAAATCAGCCACGTGTAATAAATAGTCTAACCTACTAGGGATAGGAGGGCACAAATTTCCTTCAGGAATATGCCAATCAATATTGTAATTCGCTTTTAATAAGGCCTTGTTAAGAGCTTTTACAGCTTCTTTATCGCTAAATTTTATAGTTTCGTTTCCATATTCATTTGTGAACACAAAAGATTGTAGTTCTGGAGAAATACGAACCAATTTTTTAAAAGGATAATCGTCTATAAATGGATTTTTTGAATGCAATTATTGTAACTTTAAAAGAGAAATACTGAACGGCTATGAAAAAACGGATCTTCATTTTAGCAATCTTGTGCAAGTTACTAAGCTTTTCGGGATATGCCCAAATCGTAAGTTTACATCCTTCTGTGGGCGATACCATAGATTTTCAGGAAAAAAAGAAATATGACTTGCTAGCAAATATTCCTGACCAAAATTTTAGTTATGGACTTTTTGAAAAAGATTCGGATAGCTATTTGTTTCAATTTTATACTATTGAAAATAAACAGGAACAATTAAAGGTATCTTCAGTTCAATTCTTAGAACTGAAGGAACAGATCAATGTATTAGATAACTACTTTAAAAATAAAGGAAATAGTACAGCAAACCTATCGCAGAGTACCATTCTACATAAAGATTATTATACTAATTATGAGTCTTTGGTAAGTAAGAAGGGATTAAAGACCATCAAAAATGAAGGACAACTAGAAAGTATAGTAAATATGATGAATGCTCCAGATCATATTAAATATCAAAAGGAAGATTACACTAGAAATCGCTTGAATTCCCATTATCTAAATACAGGAGCACAATAGTTGTCAGATACGGGTGAGTTCTAAATGAAAATATTTAAATCTATTTTAAAACCTTTTTTACTGCTTATCAGTATTTTGCTTTGCTATGTCATTTGTGCTTTTGTTTTCTCAAAAATTACGATAGATAGAAAGAGTCAAAATCCAGTCTCTATTACAACAATATTCTTAAGCACTAATGGTGTACATCTCGATGTAATCCTTCATAAAAAAGACCTAAGCAGTGAATTACTTTCAGGAATTGTAGAAGTAGAAAATTACCAATTCATAGCTTTTGGATGGGGAGATGAAAACTTTTACATCAACACCCCGACTTGGTCAGACCTTACTTTTAAAAATGCCTTTTCAGCACTCTTTTTAAAAAGTTCTTCTTTAATTCATATTACTAGATATAATCATTTACGAAAAGATTGGTTGAAAATAGCAGTGAGCGAAAAAGAATTACAACACCTAGATAAATATCTAAGGAATCATTTCAAATTAGATAGTGATGGTAGAAAGGTGTTGTTAACAGATAAAGGGTATTCTAGAGTAGATGATTTTTATAAAGCCAAGGTAGTTACTCTTGTTTTAAAACATGTAATACTTGGGTAAATACGGGGTTTAAAAAAGGAGGATTGAAAGCATGTTATTGGACTCCATTTGATTTTGGATTACTAGAAAAATATAAATGAGAGGAGTTATTGCTAATACATTTATCTCTAGGGGTATCCAAAATTCAATATTGTAAAATAGAATTTTAACTTTATTGGCATCGTCAAAGGGATAATAGCTAGAAGCCTGCCTCGAAACAAACTTAATTTTTTGAATACTCGAGTAATTACTTTGAAGTAACTTGTAAAAAAAACCGAACAGACTTGTCTGTTTTGTAGATTCGTTTTACATTTGCATTGTGAGTAAGAGAGATACAAAGAAGGAAATTGTAGAAACAGCTTCTAGGTTATTTTATAAGAATGGATATAATCTGACAGGGATTAACGAGATTATTGCCGAGGCTGGAATTGCTAAGGCTACGCTTTACAGTCATTTTAAATCTAAGGAGGATATTTGTATTGCTTATTTACAATATAAAAATGAAGTTTTTGTAAACGACATTACTCCGTATTATAGTACAAAAGAGACAGGTGATGCTCAGATTCTTGCCTTTTTCGATTTTCTTTCAAACTTTTTCGATGATATCGATTTTGCGGGATGTTGGTGCATTAGAACTGTATCCGAAATTCCTCAGGAAAATGAGCGAATTAGAACCGAAATACGAAATCAAAAAAATGGTTTGATTGCTACAATGCAAAATGTAATTGCAGCTAATAAACCCAATCTTACAGAGAGAGAAACAGAAGCACTAGCGAAGCAAGTGTATTTATTATACGAAACTGCGGTTTCGGAGAGTTATCTACATCAAGATAAATGGCCTATTGAAAGCGCGCGTTCTATGTGTCAAAAGTTATTGATGTAGTTAAATAGCTAAATCAATATTAAATAACATATAACTTCATATTAGAAACATGAATTTTGGCGTTAAAAAGCCTCAACTTAACTTAGGCTATGTCTACATTTTTTGCCTTAAACTTCAAGTTTTTAATTTGTGAATTTAAAATGCCATTTAATACTGATTTAACTATAGTAAGGGCTACAATTCTGTAGGCTATTTTTTAACCAAATAAAGACAGACTGGTCTGTTTTGTGAAATAAAAATTATGGGAAATTTTTCAGGTAAAAGGGCTTTGATTATTGGAGGAACTAGTGGAATGGGATTAGAAACTGCTAGTATTTTATTATCAGAAGGTGCTGAAGTACATATTGTCGGAAGAAGTATCGACAAGGTTACTTTAGAAGGTGTATATAAGCACAAAGTAGATATCACTAGTCAAGCTGATATCGATAATTTAGCTACTACGATAGCATCATGGGATAACTTAGATTATTTGGTGAATTCGTCAGGTATATTTGGTCCTAAATCTTTTTTAGATCATACGATCGAAGATTACAATTCTTATTTAGACTTGAATAGAGGTTTCTTCTTTATTACCCAAGCAGCTGCGAAAAAAATGAAAGAATCTAATGGAGGATCTATTGTAAATGTTGGTTCTATGTGGGCTAAGCAAGCTGTTAAGGCTACTCCTTCTTCTGCATACTCTATGCAAAAAGCGGGATTACATTCGTTAACACAGCATTTAGCTATGGAATTAGCTGATTATGGAATTAGAGTAAATGCTGTTTCTCCTGCTGTGGTTGTAACTCCTTTATATCATGGAGTATTTGGAGGGAAAGCAGAAGCAGATGAGGCCTTAGAAGGTTTCCACGGATTCCATCCAATTGGAAGAAATGGTTTGCCTGTAGATGTTGCGAATAGTATAATATTCTTATTATCAGACAAGACTTCATGGGTAACTGGTGCTATCTGGGATGTTGATGGAGGTGTAATTGCTGGTAGAAACTAAAAGAAATAAGATTATGTCTATGTACGATATGAAGAATATCCAAAAGCTTGGAGCTCTTGGTAAGAAAGCGGATGCAGCGATGAAAGCATTCATGGAATTTGATAAAGTGGCCTTAGCCGATGGTGCAATTCCTGTAAAATACAAGGAGTTAATTGCTATAGCGGTTGCTTTAACGACACAATGTCCTTATTGTTTAGAAATACATAAAGGGAATGCGGTAAAAGCAGGAGCTACGGAAGAGGAACTAGCAGAAGTAACTTTTATTGCTGCAGCTCTAAGAGCAGGTGCGGCGGTTACTCACGGAACTCATTTAGTAGGTTAACGAATAAAATAGAGGGTTGGATAGTGTTTACTATTCAACCTTTTTATATTTTGAAATTATGCAAGATAAAACGATCGGAATCATTGGAGGAGGTTTATGCGGATTGACCTTAGCTTATAAATTAAAGCTGAAAGGAGTGTCAGTAAAACTGATTGAAGCTAATTCTAGGTTAGGAGGGAGGATCTTTACCAAAGATATAGAAGGAACAAAAGTTGAATTAGGGGCCACTTGGTTGTGGGATTATAATACCTCTTTAATTGAATTGGCTGAAGAGTTGGGTATTCAGTTTTTTCCGCAAGAAATGAAAGGGGATGCTCTTTTTGAATCGATGAGTGCACATAATCCACAAAGGTTTCAGTTACCACCCAATCAACAAATTAGTTATAGAGTGGTTAATGGAACGAGTCAATTTATCGAAAAACTTACGAATCAATTAGCGGCTGAAGAAATAGCATTAAATACCCAGATAAGATCAGTAAAAGAAGAAGGGAACAAGCTTGTGCTGAATTCTAGTGATAAGGAGTTTGTCGTAGACCAATTGATTTCGACAATTCCTCCTCAATTATTGGTCAATAGTGTTGAATTTTCTCCTTCGTTACCATCCGAAATTGTTCGTCTAGGAAATACAACTCATACGTGGATGCAAGATTCCATAAAGTGTGCAGTGACTTTTACATCTGCTTTTTGGAAACAACAAGGGCTTTCAGGTGTTGGATTTAGTCATGTTGGACCGTTTATGGAGCTCTATGATCATTCGAATAAAGCAAATACCACTTTTGCGTTAATGGGCTTTTTAAATGGAGGTTTAGCTCAAGAGTCTTTCGAGAAAAGAAAGGAAAAAGTTTTAGGCCAACTAATTAAGTTTTTTGGAGACGAGGTAAAAGATGAATTCATCTCTTACGAAGAGAAAGTTTGGGGACAAGAGCCATTAACATTATTTCCGTCGAATCGATTTTTAAGTGCACATCAAAATAATGGACATTCCATGTATCAGGAACCTCTATTCAATGGTAAATTTATTATCGGAGGAACAGAAACAGCAAGTAGTTATGCAGGATATATGGAAGGTGCCGTACATCGAGCTTTAGAGATAGCTAAGGAATTATAAATATTTCACATTATCAGCTGCTGGTTCGAATGTAATTGCAGCGCTTTTTACCGATGGAGATTTTTCGATGGTAGTGTTGAATGTCATAATTTCGAGACCTCTTTTTACTTTGAAGGAGACCAAGGTTCCTTTTTGCCATCTTTTAGAAATCTCTAACAAGTAACTCGCATTATTTAGATCGAATTTCTTTCCGTTAACAGCGACTAAAATGTCATTCTTTTGAATACCTAATTGCTTTAAAAAAGCACTTTCAACTACCAGTTCATTGAAGTAAATATGGTTCTCGGTGTTTTCAGGAGATATATAGTAGGTTTCACCATTCTGGAAGTATCCAGTTGAGGTACTATTCGTATTTAGGGATGCTCCGATTTTATTTAAATAAACATTATAATCGATCGGTGTTCCTTTTTCTACATGCTCTTTTAGAAAGTCGTAAACCGATTGATAGGTGATTCCCTTGACTACATCAAACAATTCTTCGTCATCAAATGCACGATTCTTTCCATAGGTCTTGGAAAGTGTTTTCATCATGTCCAGAATTGTTCTCGTTCCGTTCGATTCTTCACGAATTAGAATATCAATACACATGGCAATCAAAGCACCTTTTTCGTATACATTGTTGTACTCTTCTTTGTAATGCTCTTCTAGTACATGTTTACTCATTTCTGTAAAAGACAAATCATCAGAATACTTTTTAGAGTGGCTTATTTTTTTAGATATTCGATCGAAAAAAGCATCTCTAGATATTAAACCTTCTGTAACCTGAAATAATTGTGCGAAATACTCCGTAACCCCTTCGTACATCCATAAATGTTTAGACATTTTAGGATTGTGATAATCGAAATCATGAATTTCTTTCGAGTGAATTGCTAAAGGGGTAATGATATGAAAGAACTCGTGAGATACAATATCAATCATATGTCGTTCAATAGCTTTAAACGGAAGTTGAGCAGGTAGTACAACCACAGTAGAATGATCGTGTTCTAAAGCTCCGAATCCGTGAGGTGCACTGGTGCGATTATTCGCTAAATACAGGAAAATACTATAGTTATGCGTATGATCGATTTCTCCCATAAAATGCTTTTGAGCGGTCATCATCTTTTGCATACTCGGAAGCAAGTCTTTAGCGGTTATACTCTTGTTTGGTGCATGAACCCCAATAGTAACCGTAATGTCATTAATATTGAAGCTCTCTAATGGGTATCTGCTAAGAAAGATCGGGTTATCTATAAGAGAAGCATATCGATCGAACATAAAAGTGTCTTTCTTAATATCATTGTTTTTTTTAGTGGATTTTATGCTGTAAGAGCATCCTAAGTGTAAATTTTTGTGATGCTTTACCTTTAGTTGAAAAGGTTGGTTTTTTTCATTTTCTATATACCCCACAAAACCATGAAGATTGAGAATATAGTTTCGATGATGTTCTATATTCGTCCCAGCAGGAGAAAAAACATCATGTTTGTTTTCGATATCAAAACTGTCATTTACCGAATACTCTATTTTGTGCAGTTTTGTTGCGCTCGAAATTTTCCAAGAACTCGTATCTAGTTGTATAACTTTTAATTCTTTTCCTGTAGCATCTAATGCTTTTAAGTTTTCTATAAACTGTCCATAGTTGTCTATACTATAGGTTCCTGGTATAATTTTGGGAAGAAAAAATAACACTTCATTTTTAGACTGAGTGCTGGGGTAAAAACTTACGTGTGCTTTGTCTTTAGTGGTATTATAAGCATCAATGACAACTTTGTTGATTGTGTTGTCAGTAGTAGGAGTTATGTTTTTATAGGATTTACAACCAATTACAAAAATGGATGCAATGATAAGTTTTAAATAAAATTTCATGTGGTAATTATGCTTCAACATATTGCTCTAAAAATAGAGCAACGCCATCTTTATTTCCTGAGAGGGTTTGGTAATTTGCTATTTCTTTCACTTCATTTTTTGCATTTGCTACAGCTACACCATAACCAACATTTTTTATCATTTCAATATCATTATAATTATCTCCAAAAGCTACAACTTCTTCTAAGGAAATGTTCTTGTAATGTTTTTT
>CALFUO010000021.1 GCA_937929895.1 uncultured Aquimarina sp. | reverse complement strand
ATGAAGCATAAATTAGAAGGAAACTTATTTCTAGACATATTAGTCACAGGAAAAATCCCTCCAAATCCCGACGAATTATTGGCCGGAAATTCCTTTAGAGAACTTGTTAATTCCCTCAAAAAAAAATACGACTATATTATTGTAGATACCGCTCCAACTATATTAGTAACAGATACAATTATCATTTCTCCTTTAGCAGATATGACAATTTATGTAATAAGATCTGGCTTTTCTGACAAGAAGCTTTTACCGTATATTGAAGAATTAAGTACTTCTAAAAAACTAAAAAACCTTCATTTTGTATTGAATGGATTACAGCCTAATCGTATAAACGGTTATAGTTATAATTATGGGTATAACTATGGATATTCTAACAATAAAAAACAATCATTAATATCCAAGACATGGAACTATATAAAACCTAAGAGAGACGATTACTAAACCACTACTTTATTAACAACCTGAATATAAGACTCAAAAAGTAGTTTATAATAATAGTCTGCGTTATAGATTTCTTGTACTTTCTTAAAACTAGCATTACTCATCTTTTTTAAGAGGTTTTCATTATCCCAAACATTAGAAATTATCTTTACAAGATCATCAGCATTATCTGGGTCGAATAAGGCTCCGTTTATACCTTCTTCTGCTATTTCTGGATATCCAGCCATACGTGGTGCAATTATTGGTAATTTAAAGGTCATTGCTTCTGGAAAGACCATAGGAAATCCTTCATAACAAACACTTGTATGTAACAGTAAACGAGCATCATTGTAAAAGTCTGATATTTCTTCGGCATTAAGCATTCCTCTAAAAGTTACATTAGTTGGTATTTCGGTAGCTAAGGAATATCCTTTTCTAAACGATCCTGCTAATTGAAAAGGAATATGCGGTAACTGTTGTGCTGCCTTTAGTAATGTTACAATTCCTTTTTCGGGACTTATACGTCCTGCAAAAGCGATATACTTTCTTTTTTCTAAATTATAATCTTCTCCTCGAAAACCATTATTATATATATTCGGAATCACATTACATTTTTCTTCATCAAAACCATTTTGAACTAATTTCTTTTTTTGAAATGCCGTTAAACATAAAAAAGCATCTACATGTTCTAAATAATATTTCTGATGTCTTGCCCATTGATTTCGTAATGCATAACCTAGACTTTTAAAAATGGAAGTTTCGCAATTATTTAAAACACAATTCCATTCTTTGCCCAGACCTGTGCATTTTTCACAAACCTTCCCGTTACTAAAAAACAATCCATTGGGACAAAGTAACCGGTAATTATGAACCGTCATGACTACAGGTATCCCCATCTTACTAATCTCTGGTAAAATAGCTGGCGATATAATTGGATAAAGGTTATGGATATGAACCACATCTGGAGATTCTGTAAGAATCAATTCTCGAATTTCTTTTATAACAACACTATTATGGAAAGCCGTAAAGAAAGCTTTTGTTTTAGATGGCAGCGTATCTTCTATTTCCTCGCTACTTCTAAAAAAAGTAATTACCTGATGTCCTCTAGATTTCAAAAGATCTATTTGGCTATACACTACAGCTTCTTCCCCACTGTGTTTTCCATATTTATTATGAATTAGAAGTATTTTCATAGTTCGATATTTTTGAGGATCAAGAAATCAATAGATCTGAATAGATCTTATTGAGTTTTTCCACTTTTCCATTCCAGGAAAAATCATTTGCCCTCTCTAGTGCCCCTTGTGATAAACGCTGTCTTAAATTTTCATCGAAATCCAAAGTCTCTATAGCTTCTTTAAAATGAGTAACAACTTCTGTATAATTAGATATCGGAACTTTGATCCCACAATTTTCATTAATAATATCTGCAAAACCGCAGTGATCTAAGCAAATAACTGGTAGTCCAAACGATATTGCTTCTAGAGTTACGCTCGAAGTCAAATCACTGATACTGGTGATACAGAATACGTGGCCTGATTGCATAATACTTAGAGACTTAGATCGTTCTACCCAACCATACCATTTACAATTTTCTGCGATCCCTAAATTATGAGCGATCATTTTCCATTTCGCAGTCATTTCTCCTTTACCTAGTATATGTAATTCATAAGGTGTTTTTATATTTTTAAGAGCTTGTAATAACAATGAAAGGTTTTTTCTAGGAATATGTAAACCACTCCATACGATTCTTAAAGGCTCTTCGCGTCGGTGTTTTACTGATGATACGATCATTTCAGTATGATTCGTTTCTTGACCTACTTCGCAAATAATGTCGGCCTCGACACCCCAAAGTTCTTTTATTCTATTTTGATTCCCTTTTGTAGCTGCTATAACGAATGCTCTATCTCTTGTTGCTGCCTTTTTAGGGCGATTCAAAAAATTGCGTTGTAAACTATTGTAAAGATTTCTATAGAAAAAGAAAACAAATCCTTTGAATCCTATATAGGGTAGTAACTGTAAAGGGGAATTTTCTAAACCTCCTATGGGTCCCCAAACAAAAGGTTTATCAATTTTCCAGAGGTATCCAGGCTCTCTGTAGCCAACCATATTTAACTGATGTATGATATCAAAATTTTCTTTTCCATCTAGCTCTTTTGCTAATTGAAAAGCCTTCTTTTGCCAAGTTTTATAATACCAGTAGTACGAAGGAGGCCATAATTTCCTTAACCTTCTATTTCTCTTTTTTCTAATAAAATGAAAATAAATATTCGTAATACCATGCTCCTCTAGAAATAACAGTAAATCTTTTTCCCATTTCTCCTTTTCTGTAATTACATGTACCTCGTGGTGTTGGCTTAGCCCTTTAACAAAATTCCACCCCATACCTGGCTCTGACCCTTTGTAAGGACTACAAGCATAACATGAGATTAATATTTTAAGTCTTCTATTCACAACTATTCTAGTATACTTAATAAATCTAAATGAAAACGATAATCTTTACCTTCTGTACGAAGCCATGTAACCTCCTTTATTAAAAAAAGACTGAATAGCAATTTAATCTCAACAATATCAACTCGCTCTTCTACATAATGTACTAAAGCTTGTCCTTGCTTTCTCCGTAATAATCTTCCTATTTGGAAATGATACTTTATCAAATCGAAATACTCCAACCCTTGTTGCTCAAAAAATTCAAAATCGAACAAGTGTACCTCTCCCTTATCTTCTATCATATTCCATGGTGCAAAGTCACCATGTTCGAAAACTTCAGTATATAATTCTTTAGATTGATGTATTATTTTTAAAGTTTTGTCTAGTAAATCTATTTCTTCTCGTTCTTCTAATCCTTGACATAATTTTTGAACTCGTGGATGCTCTTTTAACAAAAACTTATTTTCCTTTTTCAATTCATTAAGAATATGCTGTATTTTTTCTTCTGGTAACGAATGGCATTCTCCCTTAATTTCTGGGCTAATGAAATAAGGAATATCTCGATACCAACCTTTATATAAATTAGGTTGCACTAATTGCTTTTTAGATAAGATTCGAATTGCCTTTCCTTCGTGTACCAATTGCTTTATACCTTTCCTGTTTAAAGGAAATTTCAAATAACCATAAATTGCATTATTAGACTGTAATTGAATAACTACCTTATTTTTGTCTGTAGCATTATATACACTCGTAGTTAAAGGAACCTTCAGTTCTTCCTCTAAATGCTTTACAAATGGTGACTTTTCGTACGTCTCTACATTTTTTAAATACCGTAACACAGGATTAAAATATTGAGCAATAAGCTTGGTCAAATTCTTCAGTATTTTGCCTTTAAAAGAAAACGGATTATACAATTTATACGCATTTTTAGAATGCGTAGCAGTACTAATAGCCAGTGCTACTTTTGTGTAATGCCTGTTAGGGAGAAGGATATATGTGTCTCCCGAGTAAAAACTAATATCTTTCATAAAGTGTAATCATTAAAATGTTATACACATCTCGAACAATTTCTTGAACGGGCCGGTTCACTTCTATATGATGATAGGTAGGATGCTGTAACCCATTATACAGAGTGATTTGGCGCTCTAATATTTCGAATGGAACTTCTTGTTTTCTAGAATAAATAACCTCTGGGCTAGAGGTTAACACAAAATAGATTGTTGGTTTGGGAATCAGTTTTTCAAATTGTCCTATCCATTTCTTAGATCCTCCGTACCGAAATCTTTTATGATCTATTTTAAGATCATCGTAATAGCGATCGAAGATGACTAAGGTTGATTTTATTTTCTTAAAGAATATTTGTTCGAACCATCCCTTATTGTACTGGTATACGAAAAACAACAACTTTAAAAACGATTTGGGCTTAGAGTAAGTCAGAGCTGCATGTGGATTTACATTAACTCTAGTACTTTCATTTTTAGATTTTACCGGCTTTAAGTGATAATAAGCTGTTCTTCTAAAAGGTAATACTCTTTCTTTTAGGGTATCAATAATAGTCGACTTCCCCGAACCATCAGGACCTAAAAAACAAATAGCTATTCCGGTAGGTCTAAAAATTCGATTACAAATGCGTTTTATGTTCAAAAAAGTATTCCTAAAGGTTATTTTACGATTAGAATAGATACTTTTCTGTAGTGTCGGGACTAAATCTGAAACCAACTTGAGTTGATTCTTTTGAAAAGCGACTACAATTGCATATTGATTTTTAGTAAAGCATTGATGAATAGCAGCAATACAATCGGGGGCATTCTTTTGAAAAAGACTATATAAATAACGGAATGTATTTTCTGTAAGCTGATTCTTATCTATTTTTTTGATGAAGTAATGAATAAACTCATGTTGCGTATTTAAAATAGAAACTCTACTATACTCTTTACGTTCGTCAAATAATGCGTCTTCAGTATAAAACTGCGTTCCCCTTCGATGTAGTTCGCCATAGATATCTAGATTCAATAAATCTTGTGTTTTCGGGTCGAATATGAATATATTTTTGGCCAGCACTTCTTGATGATAGTTTTGTACCACTTTAAACCCTTCCATTTCACAGAAATCATGAAGTATATGTTCGATAACTAAAAAATCATTTTTTCGGATAAGAATATCAATATCACCTTTAGCTAGCTCCTGTTCAAACAATTTTTTATAACCACTAATTAGCGCATAATCGATCTCGATAACATTTAAATATGTAAGAAGTTTATGAATCATAACAAACGGATTTAAATATTTCTACATACTCTTCTGCTCTATTCTGAAAGGTGTATTTTTTCATAGAATTTGTAGCGCAATCAGACATGTCTGCCAATTGAGAGAGTGTTTGCTGTAGTAAGGGCACAAAATTTTCCTCTGGATCAATAACAAATCCATTTCTACCTTCTTCTATAATACTTGAAGCTCCTGAGTACTTTGAACACAAAACAGGAAGTCCACATATCAATGCTTCTAAAACCACATAACCAAAAGTGTCTCTATCTGTAGGAAACATAAAAACATCCGCAGCTTTATAATATTGCTGAAGTTTTTCTTGATTCATATGTCCTAATAGTTGTACTCTATCCTCTAATTGAAATTGTTTAATTTGTTCTTGAAAACTAGGTTTTAAATATCCCTCTCCGATTAATACTAACTGACAATTCGAAAGTTCTGGCATGATATCGATTAACTTGTCTAAATTTTTAAGGGGTATAAAATTTCCTATACTTAACAGCATGAATTTATCCTGCTGAAGCTTAAATTTAGTCCTTAACTCATTTTTAGTTGGCAATTGGCCAATAGCTTCGAACCAACTTTCTACATCTATGGTTTGAAACGATTTTTCTACATTGGATTTAGGAAATTCTTTTAGCAAATAAGACTCAGTGAGTTTCGAACATGCTATGAATGTGTTTGTTTTGGCTGCAATAATTTTTCGAATAAAATTGCGAACAAACGAATTAGACGTTTCTGTTCGAGAAATGGCATCTGTTAGAATCAATAATTTACATTGAAAAAAT
>CALFUO010000020.1 GCA_937929895.1 uncultured Aquimarina sp. | reverse complement strand
AATAATATAGTCGTATTTTTTTTTGAGGGAATTAACAAGTTCTCTAAAGGAATTTCCGGCCAATAATTCGTCGGGATTTGGAGGGATTTTTCCTGTGACTAATATGTCTAGAAATAAGTTTCCTTCTAATTTATGCTTCATAATGATATCATCAATATCTCTTTTGGGACCATCCAAATAGTCTGATAAGCCTAGTTCGATACGAGAAATATCAAAATGGTTGTGTATTTGAGGGTTTCTAAAATCAGCTCCTAGTAATAAAACTTTTTTATTAAGGTTTAGGTACGATAAGGCAAGATTAGAAGAAATAAATGTTTTGCCCTCTCCTTTAACAGTTGAGGTGACGAAAATGACTTTCTTTTCAGTGTTTAGATTTTGTACATCATTTTTGTATAAATAGTGATTTAGGTTAGTCCTCAATACTTTAAAGCTTTCTGATAATATAGAGCGATCCGTTTTACCTTTTACTATAGAAACATTTTTTGAAAAAGGAATTTCTCCAATAATAGGAGAAAGGTTATGCCCGTTTATCAAGTCATCCTTGCTTCTAATTTTAGAGTCAACAAAGAAGAAGATATATGTAAACACTAATGGAATACCAAAACCAACACTAAGTGCAATAAAATAGGTGCTACTTTTTCGTGGCGATATCGGCTGAGAATTGGTAATCGCAGTGTCTACTATTTTAATTGAAGGAGAAGTAATGGCCAAGTTTATAGCAGCTTCTTCTCTTTTTTCTAGTAATATGATATATAAGGTTTCCTTAATTTTTTGTTGACGTTCTATAGCTCTTAAAACTTTTGCTTTTTGAGGGATTTTAGAAAAAAATCCAGATGTTTTTTCTTTTTGTTTATCAGCCTTTTGAATAGATATGCGAGTTTGCCTCTGATAGGTTTTTATAGAATTTAGGATATTAATTTTTTTTCTAATTAGCTTGTTTTTTAAGTTTTTAATTATTGGATTTTCAGAACCTGCAACCTCTCCAATTCTATTTTTATAACTAACATCGTTATTAAACTCATCAATCAAGCTATTGATACCTTTATGCTCAATTCCAACATTAGTTGGTAATAAATAAAAATCCTCTTGCTGCTCTATAGTTTTTTGTAAAACTTTAGACATTTCTAATTGAGTTTCTAGATCTAAAACTTCTTGTTCCGTATTCGATTTTTTAGCAATATTAAACTCAGTATCCAAACGTATATCACTCAATTGGTTTTTTTGTTTGAACCCTTTCTTACTATTTTCAATAGAATCTAATTCTTTGGTTAAGTAGACAAAGCGTTCATCTACAAAGTCTATTGTTCGTTGTGATACTAATTGTCGATCTAATATTCCATCTAAATTAAATTGCTTAATTACTTCATTAATTATAGCTTCTGATTTAGAATTATTAGGGCTTATCATAGATAATTGCAAAATATCACTATTCTTACCGACTTGAGATACACTAAGGCTAGAAGAAACCTCTGCAGTTGCTTTACTAACAGGTCGAAATGTAACTTCGTAAATTTTACCTTTAGCGTTTTCTAAATTTCTTTTCGCATTAGGGTTTCGTTCGATTGTAAAGGGTAGATCTTGGAATGGTTTAGAATGCATTTCGTATTGTGGAATTAACCAGTTCTTCCCAATATTATCAGATATTTTGTATCCGGAGTTCAAAATTTCGATAATAAAACGCTCCGTTTTTTTATTCACAGAATCTATATCAAAAACTTTAAAAGGAGGTTGCCAGATTTCTTTATCTTTTATTTTCCCTTTTTCTATATAAGAAACATTAAGGTCTAAGCTTTTGGTTACTTTTTCTAATAATCTATGAGATTTGATAACTTCAATTTCATTTTCTAGATTTACTTTAGAACTTTCGAATAAGGAAGTAAAATCTCCAGGAAGTTCCATAGCTTTTGAAGAATCGTCTAATATTTTGATTTTTCCAATCGTTTTATAAGTAACAGGTGTGTATTTTAGGTATAAATAACCAAGGCTAAAAAATAGAATCGAGGAACAGAAAAACCAAGGCCAAAACTTAACATACTTTCCTACCTCTTTTTTTAGATTAAAGACTTCATCGTTGTTAGATAAGTAATATGGCGTAGTATTCTTCATAAGCTATTTGACCAATAAAACGATACCACTTAATATAATAGATGCTATAGATACTATAGTACCTGTACCACTCACCATTCCCGAACTTTTGATTTTTGCTTTGTTTGGGTTAACTATAACAACATCGTTCTGTTTAATAAAATAAAACTCGCTGTCGAACCAATCCGTTTTCGTAAGGTCAATATGTTTTATGTGCTGTTTTTCATCAATAATTCGAATAACTAGAATATCCCTTCTATCTCCATGTATGGTTAGATCTTTAGCATATCCTAAAGCCTGAAATATAGAAATATTAGGTTCAACAATAGTATAGGTTCCTGGTAGTTTTACTTCTCCTAGTATGGTGATTTTAGAGTTTAATACTCTAACATTTACGGTTGGTTTTTTTAAGAAATTACCTTTGGTTAGTAATGAAGAAATAAGTGTTTCTAGATCTTCGACTGTCTTGCCTTTGGCCATAACTTTTCCAATAGCAGGCAATGTAATATATCCTTGTTGGGAAACAAGATTACCATGAAGTTTTAAAGTCTCGACTTCTGTTGTGTTTGGAGCTACAGGTATTTGCACATTATAGGGTAAAGCAGCTTCTGGATAAAGGGAACTAATTTTTACACTTAGTAAATCGTTTACTTGAATGCGAGGGGATAGATATTGTATAAGTTGAGATTCTCTATTATCTATATCTTGCACGTATAACATTTTTTTTTGAGTCGCACAGGAAACGAACAGTAGAGCATGTAATATAATAGTGTACGTATAAAGCCTAAATCGCATCGAATTAGTGTAAAGTGTTGGTTTCTAGTTAAATATACTAAAAAAAACTAATTCAAATTAGGCGTATTTTTGTGTGATGTTTTGTGTGATGTTTTGTGTGGGTATGAACTATTTGATAGTGTATTAGCTAAATACTTATTTAAAAACAATTAATAATTAAGGAGCTTAGAAGTTAAATGTAGGCAGAACAACAAGTAATTTAAACCTCTATCACTCCAAAATTATTAATCAAAAAACAAGTAACTACTTCTAACCAAAATAAAATCCTCTTAGTTGTAGATTTTTTTTATCCATTTACGGAAGTCTTTCTTTCCAAAGAAATATTGCTAAATATTAAATAAGTTGCACGTTGCAGTCGCAATAAAACCGAAGGCAATACAGAAAATAGGATGCCATTGGTAACCACTATACATAGTGTTATATTGATGTTTAAGTCATTAAAGAACAATACTAAACAAGCTGATAAACAAGAGAAAATACTTGCGAGTACCATAATCTCTATATGTTTGAATCCTAACTCTAATAGCTTATGATGTATATGATTTTTATCGGCAGAAAAAGGACTTCTTTTATCCAATATTCTAATTATAAATACCCTAGTTGTATCCATTAAGGGAAAACTAAATAGCGTAATAATGAATATAGGTTTGTTATAAAAACCTAGCATATCGATAGTACTTGTCGACTCTATTAAAAACACACCTTGGTAGGCTAGTAAAAAACCAATAATCATAGAGCCTGTATCCCCCATAAATATTTTCTGTTTCCGAGAAAAATTGAATCTTAAAAAAGTAATTAATACACCTATTAAGCTTACTGAAATAAATAACATCGAGTTATTTCCATTTAGAAAGAAAAATATTCCCATCATTAGGCTAATGGTTAAACCAATACCACCAGCTAAGCCATCTACACCATCAATAAGGTTCATTGCATTAATAATAAAAATGAATACGAACAATGTGACTAAAGTAGAGGCTAAATACGATAACTCGGTAATACCAAAAATACCATATAAACTATGCAACCTAATATCTGTTATTAGGATTACAGCCAAAGAAGCAATTACTTGACCAATAAGTTTTTTTAGTGGTGTAATTTCAATTAAATCATCTCTAAGTCCTGTAAAAAAAATAAGAGTCAAAGCACCTAATAGACATAAAAGATCGTTATTACCTAATATACTTCCGAATAAAGTTAGTACAGTAACGATCCCTATAAACATGCCTACTCCCCCTAGATTCGAAATTTTATCTTTATGTACACATCTTTTTCTTGGTGCATTGATTAAAGATTTTAGTTGAGATATTTTTATAATTATAGGATAGGATTTATAAGAGACGTATGCAGAAAACAAAAATGTCATAAGTATCCATACAGGGAAATACCCTGTTATTATGGATGAGTGTAATACATTATCCATAATCTTAATTATTAGAAGTTAACTGCTCATTGAAATATACTAAAGAGAACTCTATCCTTTCGAGTAACATAAACCATAAAAAATATGGTGTAGAAACAAAGTTACGTTTCCAAAGTCGTTTAGGCTCTTGTAAAAGCCGTGGTAGCCACTCTAGTCCAAGTCTGATCCAGAATGCACTCGATCTTTTCTTGGTACCCGCATAAAAATCGAAAACAGCACCAATACTAGCAATTACGTTCGTGTGTAATTGTTGTTGATTTTGGGCTACCCACTTTTCTTGTTTCGGAGCGGTCATCCCTACAAATAATATATCAGGATTAAAGTTATTTACTCGGTTAATCATTTCTAGAGAATCTTTTTGGGAAAAAGAAACTTTATAAGGAGGTGAATATGAAGCTACAGTTATTGAAGGGTATTCCTTCTTTAAACGTCTTTTTATAAGCTTCAATGTTTTTTTAGAGCTTCCTAAATAGAAAACTTTTTTATGTTCTTTGTTAGCTTCTACTAATAAATGTTTATGAACATCTGCTCCTGCAATTTTTTGGATACGTTGCCCAAGCAATACTTTAGCGGCTAAAACAATCCCTATTCCATCGGGTAGAAGAATATCACTTTTTAGTAAAGCCTTTTGAAACGCAAAGTCTTTTTTTGATTCACAATAGGAGTGAGGGTTAATAGTATTGATGATGCATCGTTTATCAATATCTATGTTGTTAAGGTTATCAGTAAAAACATAATTGTCAATTAAGTTTTTTAGACTCTCTTTGGTTTTATTTAAATGAGACCTACTTAGGGGGATTTGTAGGATTTTTAAATGACTCCGAAGTTTAAACGCTTCTATGAGTGTAATACACAAAAAGAGAAAAAGGAGACAACTGAATATGGGCAATATATAAACTGCCCATAAATGAAGGTTTATAGGTAAATACATGTTGGTTACTTTTAAAAATTGTACTTACTTAAAGTTACCTAATAATTAAATTGTAAAATGTAATTAACTGAATTTTAACAGTTTGTGTTCGATGTAAAGCAATAAAAGCATATGTAATGCATATTTTTGCTATAAAAAGTAAATCAATCCTATCGATCAAAAATGTACTTATAAGACGTAATGTTTTGTAAATCAGATAAAATACATTCAGGTTTATCTGTGAAAAGACGAAAAAATTATAAAAAATCGTTTAAACGTCAGGTTTACTAGTAAAATGAATATTTTTATCTATAAAATGTTATGTACTATAAGAATTAAATAATGAATTTTTTGTTCTTTTTTGTAGGAATAAAATTGTGTTTTCTACTCGAAAATGAATTATTTACTCTTTTTGGTTTTGTTTTTAGTTATATGATAAGAGTGGTGTTTCGGAATGTTTTCGTGTATAACTATCGAAATGAATTGAAACATAGCTGTCGTCAGTAGAGATGATTATTTAATTTTAAATTTTACTTCAACATAAAAAACTACCGTAGCTACTGCTATGCTAATTTTTTCTGATTTGTAAAATTCTAAAAATCATCTTTTTCTTTTAAGGTAAATTCAATTAGGAAATGGTATAAGATGCTTTTCCTAGAAGGAAACATTATGATAGTGATGGGTAAACTGATGTTAGTAAAGAAGGGGGCTTTATGGAAAACATATTCCTTTACCTTTCTTAGTAGGATGAAGTCTTCATCTACTTTAAAAAAACGTTATTGCAATTCTATATAGTTGATTTTTTTCGACTGAGATGACATTCTTTCAATATTAATTTACATCCGCGTGAGGGATAGTAGAGGAAATCCCACAGCGATAGCGAGGAATTGAAACGTATAGCTCGACCTGAAAGGGCACGCCATTATTTGTAACTATAGTATTTCATACTATAATCTACCTTCTACTTGTTCGTTGCATTTTCCTTTAATATCGAATAGAACACCATTTTCGGCAAGTAAAGGACGAATCTTTATGGTAGAGAATACTTCGTGAGGCACTGCATAAATGATAAGCTCGTATCCGGAGTTTTCAGGTTCAGGTTCAGGTTCAGATACATAAAGATCCTGATAGTCTATTGGTAAGTTTTCCTTTTCAATCATGGGATCGTATAAATTTATATCCATACCAAATTCTTTTAGCTCTTTTATTAAGTCGAATACCTTAGAGTTTCTTAGGTCATTACAATTTTCTTTAAATGTAATTCCGAGTACCAATACTTTGGCTGTTGTAATTTCTAATTTTCGTTGTACTAATAGCTTAATACATTTATTAACGACATAAGCTCCCATACTTTCATTGATCTTTCTACTCGAAAGAATAAGCTCTGGGGTATACCCATGGTCTTGTGCCTTTTTTACTAAATAATAAGGGTCAACACCAATACAGTGACCACCTACTAATCCTGGAGTAAATTTCAAGAAATTCCATTTAGTACCAGCAGCCTCAAGCACCTTGTGGGTATCGATGTCTAATAAATTGAAAATTTGTGATAACTCGTTGACAAAAGCAATATTAAGATCACGTTGTGTGTTTTCAATTACTTTTGCGGCTTCAGCTATTTTAATACTATCTGCCTTATAGGTCTCAGCTTCTAACACAGAAGCATAAAGTTGATCTATAAAATCAGTAGCTTTAGGAGAAGATCCAGAGGTTATTTTAGTGGTATTATAAATTGTTCGGACTTTGTCACCAGGATTGATGCGCTCCGGGGAATACCCAACCCAAAAATCTGTATTGTATTTCAATCCCGATTCTTCGAGTATAGGAACACATACTTCCTCTGTAGCTCCAGGGAAAACGGTAGATTCAAATATTACATAGTCTCCCTTTTTTAATACAGCTACGATACTTTGTGTTACTTTTTTTAAAGGAAAAAGATTAGGTCTATTGAATTGATCTACAGGTGTAGGTACGGCAACGATATATACGTTGGCATCTTTTATATCTTCTAAATTATTAGTGAAAGATAAACTTGTTGCATCTTTTAGTAATTGCTCGTCCACTTCTCCTGTAGTATCGATCCTATTTTTTAGGGATGTTACTTTAGAAGTACTTATATCATATCCGATTACGTTGTATTTCTTAGAAAACATTACGGAAAGGGGGAGACCTACATACCCTAATCCTAATACACTAATTTTTGCTTTCATAGGTATTGGTAAAGTGTTGAAAATAAATGTTGGTTACTGATAATCAGTGTTTTGTGTTGTAAAAATCTAAAAAAATAACGGGATTTCAAAGGATAACTTATTAATTCTAACCGTTTGGTTCTTAAAATGTGGCAAAATATAGATAAAATTATAGTTATCTCTTTTTCGTAGATATAAATATGATAGGAAGAGTCTGTAATTTCTATTGGATATTGCAATAGAAAAGTGAAGGGGCAATTATCTGAATTATTAACTCGAAAACCTAAAAGGATCGAGATGTAATGCATAGGGATTACATCTCGGTCCTGAAATTATTAGGTCAATAAAAGACTTTTAGATACTAAAGCTCTTCATGAATGGTATTCATCAGCTCTTCTTCATCACTTAAGCCTCCAGAAAAATTGATAGCAGTTTCTATTAATGCTAAATGTGAATATGCCTGAGGGAAATTACCTAATAAACGTTTAGAGCTGAAATCGATATCCTCACTAAATAGACCTAAGTGGTTACTGTAGCTTAATAATTGATCGAAGTACTTTTTAGCTCTTTGCTGTTCTCCAATTTTAAAAAGACTATTAATCATCCAGAAAGAACAAATGGTAAAAGAAGAAGACGGTAACCCGAAATCATCTTTGTTCTTATAACGATACATCAGTCCATCATTGCATAACTCTTTTTCGGTTGCATATACCGTTGATACAAAGCGAGGATCTTTAGCTTCAATAAAACCATAATATTCCATTAAAAGGGTCGAAGCGTCTAAATCTTTAGAACCATAAGATTGGGTATATGCTTGTATTTCTTCGTTCCAAGCATTTTTGTAAATATCATTATAGATTTCATTTCGAAGATCTGTCCACACATTATCTTCGGCTTCTTTTCCTATCAGTTCTGCAATTTTAATCGCTCTATCTACAGCAACCCAACAAAGTAGTTTAGAAAATGTAAAATGGCGTTCTTCTGTTCGAAATTCCCAAATTCCTTTATCTGCTTTTTTCCAATTTTCTTTTACATTATGGACAATACTTTTGCTAATTGTCCATAACTCTTCACTATTTTCTAAAGTCGTATTAAAGCTTACAAATTGCTGATAAATTACATTCATTAAGATACCATAAATATCGTTTTGTTTCTGTTCGTAAGCTGCATTACCAATGCGTACGGGGCTCGAATTATGATAACCAGATAAGTGTTCTAAGGTTTCTTCGGTCAATTTCTTTTGTCCGTCGATACCATACATAATCTGTATTTTTTCGTCTTTTACAGGAGCGATATCAATAATGAATTCTAAGAACCTCTTAGCTACATTCGGATGTCCTAGACCTGAAACCACTTTTATTACCATAGAGGCATCTCGAATCCAACAAAAACGATAATCCCAATTACGTACTTCTCCTATCGTTTCGGGTAAAGACGTTGTTGCAGCAGCTAAAACAGCACCTGTTTTATCATAACTTAACAACTTTAATACCAATGCACTTCGAAGAATTTCGTCGTTATATTCGTTGTATTCAGTGGTTTTTTCACACCAATTCATCCAATATACACGTGTACGTTGTAATTTTAGATATTCACGATCAATAGATTGTTCGAGTAGTTTTTCGTGGTAACTGATTAGAAAGTAACCATTCTCTTTTAATACTATTTCTTGTTGTTCTAAAATCGCTTTGGGATCAAAACTAGAGTATAAAAAGACAGATTCGTAAGACCCTGTCGTGGTTTTACTTCGAATATAATCTTCTTTTATTTCAGTGGTAGTTTCTTCTTTAGCATATAGTAGTTGAGGGTTATATTTTACTTTAAAAGAAGGACTTCCCTTTACAAGCTTAATATACCTGACAATATCAGGAGGAGCATAAAACCCACGTTCTTTATCTTCGTACCTAGGCATAAAATCAATTACTTCAAAGGTATTTTCTCCATCATCAAATAATGTGACCAAAATATTAGTATGGTAGATGTATTTCTGAGTAATTTGGTAATTATCTTCTACTATAAATTCGAACGAACCTCCCTTTTCATTATCTAGTATTTTAGCAAACACAGAGGCAGAATCAAAAACCGGTAAGCAGCACCAATCTAGAGATCCTTTGTCCGAGATTAAGGCAGCACTTTGACAATTTCCAATGATTCCGTAATTCAAATTTTCTGTCATATTAATTTTATCTAAAATGTTAAAGATTATTCAATATTTGATGTAAATTAAAAATAGTTATTGAAGAAAATTTGAAAAATATCTTAAAAATGAATAAAACTATCATTGTTTCAAATAGATTGCCTGTTCAGTTGCAAATTGATAAAAATGTAGTGAAAGCGACCCCTAGTGTTGGAGGATTGGCAACAGGAATGAAGTCGGTACATCGAGATAGTAATGGTATTTGGATCGGTTGGAGTGGACTTATAGAGGAAGAATTGACTGCTAATTTAGAAAATGCAGTAAAAAATAAACTTAAAGAACACCAATGTGTTCCCGTGGGGCTTACAGAAAAAGAGCTAGAAGGATATTATTTTGGGTTTAGTAATAAAACATTATGGCCTCAATTTCATTATTTTATGCAATATGCTGAATTTGTAAATGAAGATTGGGAAACATATAAACGAGTAAACGAAAAATTTGCAATAGAAGTTTTAAAGCATTTAAAAGAAGGAGATCAGGTTTGGGTTCATGATTATCAGTTATTATTACTGCCAGAATTTATTAAAAAGGAGCGACCTGATGTGAGGGTTGGTTTTTTTCTGCATATACCGTTTCCTTCTTACGAAGTTTTTCGAACCTTACCTTGGAGGAAAGAACTTCTACAAGGAATGTTAGGAGCCGATTTATTAGGATTTCATACTTATGAATACGAAAGGCATTTTCTGAGTTCTGTACAGCGACTTCTTGGGCATAATTTAGAGTTCAATAAAATTTTATTGGACGATAGAGAAGTGGTGGTAGATTCTTTTCCTATGGGGATAGATTACGAGCGATTTGCAAAAGCAGCGAATAAGCAAATTAATTTGCCTGTAGATCAGTATAGTGAATTGCGTTTGAAGTTAGAACAACATATAAAAGAATCTCCTGATACCAAATTCATTTTAAGTATAGATAGGCTAGATTATACTAAGGGAATTCCCAATAGGTTACAGGCATTTGAGTACTTTTTGGAAAAGTATCCTGAATATCAAACAAAAGTACGTTTGATAATGTTGGCGGTGCCATCTCGATCAAACGTACCTCAGTACCAAAAATTGAAGAATGAAGTAGATCAGTTGGTAGGAAGCATTAACGGAAAGTATTCGAGTGTTGGTTGGACACCGATTTGGTATTTTTATAGATCTATGCCTTTCGAGAACTTAATTGATCTTTACAATGCCTGTGATATTGCTTTATTAACTCCTTTGCGTGATGGAATGAATTTAGTCGCCAAAGAGTATGTCGCTTGTAGAGAAGATCTTTCGGGTACCCTAATTCTTAGTGAAATGACAGGAGCTTCACAAGAACTAGGAGAAACATTCTTAATAAATCCTAATAATTATGAAGAGGTAGCGAATACTTTAAAGCAAGTATTAGAAATGCCATTAGAAGAGCAGCAAGTGATTAATAAGGCACTCCAAAAAAGATTGAAACGTTACAATGTAGAGCGTTGGGCGAAAGACTTTTTACAGGCTTTATCAGAAAGAAGCGAAGATGAAAGTGTCATTACTACAAAACGATTACAGGGAGAGTTACTCGATAGTGTTCTGAAAAAGTATGTACAAGCAAAGAAAAGGTTATTGTTTTTAGATTATGATGGAACTCTAGCTGCGTTTACTAAAATTCCTAAAAATGCTAAACCTACGACAAATGTATTTCAGTTATTAGATATCTTAAATAGTGATGATAAAAATGAACTTGTGATAATTACGGGTCGTGATAGAGAAACGTTTGAAGAGTGGTTTGGACATAAAGACTATAATCTGGTAGTAGAACATGGTGCTTGGGCAAAATTAAAAGGGAAAGGCTGGGAAGTCGAAGAAGTATTAACCAATGAGTGGTTCGAATCTATATTTCCAATTTTAGAAAGTTTTACAGATCGCACACCAGGTTCTCTTATAGAAGAAAAAGATTACTCGTTAGCATGGCATTATCGCGGAGCAGATCCAGATTTAGCAAAACAACGTGTTCGAGCATTAATTAGTACAATTAGTCAATTGATAGCTAATCATAATTTAGAGATTCTAGAAGGGGATAAAGTAGTAGAGATTAAAATAAGTGGGGTGAATAAGGGACGTTCGGCAAGTAAATTTGTAATGAATGAAAACTATGATTTTATTTTTGCCATGGGTGATGATTGGACAGATGAATTTATGTTTAGGGATTTACCCGAAGAAACTATAACTGTAAAGGTCGGTCCTAAAAAAACAATAGCTAAACATCGAGTAGATAATACAGAGCACGTCTTAGAATTGTTGAAGGCTTTTACCATGCCAGAAAGTGAAGAAGTATTGAGAGTCAGAAAATGAAATTCTGAATAATATTATAAAACATTGGTGTCCAATTAAAATTTTAAAAGGTGTTTTTTAATTCGGTAAATTCAATTAGGAAATGGTATTATGGACACAATCTTGATTCCTGTTTCTTGAAGCGATCTTGAATCTTTATCGGACACTAATGATTATAAAACAAAAAAGTCGAAGTATAAAACTTCGACTTTTTTTGGGTGGAAGACCGGGTTCGAACCGGCGACTTTCGGCACCACAAACCGACGCTCTAACCAGCTGAGCTACAACCACCATTTAATTGGACGGCAAAGATACATTAACAAAGCCTACTGACCAAAATAAAATTAACTTTTTTTAGTAGTAGCTAGTAAGTGTTTTATTTTAAGTCAAATAAAGACTCAATGGCAGGATAGCGCTCTACATTAAACCCTTCTGCATGGTCTACTCCAATCAATCTGCCTAAATCTTTAGCGCGATAGGTAACGCTTTCTAAAAAATTAAGATTCGAAATAGGTGTAGAAGGCAAATCTCCCTCTTGATCCTGATAAAACTGAGATCCATAGGCTAATACGGATTTTTCTTTAGTTACCATAAAACCAGAGATATCTACGACGAAATCAGGTTGTAAGTCTTTCCATTGTATATAATGATACACCTGTTTAGGTCTCCAATGATGTTGGGGTTCACCGTTTAGTTCTGTTTCAATTCGTAATAAACCACTTAGAAAACAAGCATCAGAAACCAGTTTGCTTCCTTTACCGTGGTCAATATGACGATCATCGATGGCATTACATAAAACAATCTCAGGTTGATATTGTCTTATTTTCTTTATAATTTCTAATTGATGCGTTTCATTATTTATAAAGAATCCATCACGAAACCTTAAATTCTCTCGAATCGACACACCTAATATTTCTGCTGCTTTAGCTGCTTCGGTATCTCTAATTTCAGCAGAACCTCTAGAACCTAATTCACCACGAGTAAGATCTATAATTCCAACTTTTTTGCCATTTGTAATTTCTTTAGCTATTGTTCCTGCACAGCCTAATTCTACATCATCTGGGTGAGCGCCAAAGGCTAGTATGTCTAGTTTCATTTATTCGAGTTTAAAGTTTATGGTTCAAAGCTTTTAGTTCGTCAGTAATATTTGAATTTATTACAAGAATAATTGAAAATTTAAAACTTAGACCAGACAGTAAAGATAAATGACTGTAAACTATAAACCATAAACAAGGAACAGCGAAGCACCATAATTTTATCTTATCGCTAAATAATGATTAAAGATTCTTGTTGTTAATTTCAACTTGTAGTTCCTATTATATTTGTAATCATTAATAATAAACAAAATTAAAAATCATGGCAATCGTAGGAAAGCAATTCCCGAACTTAAACGTAGATGCAATGAACGATTTAGGAGATACGTTCAAGATTAATGTTTTAGATGAGGCTAAAAATAATAATAAGAAAGTATTATTATTTTGGTATCCAAAAGACTTTACTTTTGTATGTCCTACAGAATTACATGCTTTTCAAGAAGCTTTAGCTGAGTTTGAAAAGAGAAACACTATCGTAATCGGTGCTTCTTGTGATACTCCAGAAGTTCACTTTGCGTGGTTAAGTACAACTAAAGATAACGGAGGGATTGAAGGTGTGACTTACCCACTTTTAGCAGATAGTAACCGTAACTTATCTAGTCAATTAGGTATTTTAGATATTACTGCGGAGTCTTATGACGAGGAAACAGGAGCTGTAATCTTAGAAGGAGATAACGTAACTTACCGTGCTACTTACTTAATAGACGAAGAAGGTACTGTATTTCATGAAGGTGTAAACCACATGCCTGTAGGTCGTAACGTAGCTGAGTTTTTACGTTTAATTGATGCTTATGCTCACGTACAAAAGCACGGAGAAGTTTGTCCTGCTAACTGGGAAGAAGGAAAAGAGGCAATGTCTGCTAATGCTAAGTCTACTGCAGAGTACTTAGCTAAGAACTAAGAAACCCTAAACCTTATAGGTTAAAAACCTTTCTCGTATTGCAATATTTGCATCGGGAAAGGTTTTTTTGTTAACATATTATTAATGGTTTGTTACAGAATAGGTTAAATATTAATTTGTTTAAACTGTTATTTTTGCAGTTATACGATTTGCTGATAAGAATTTCGTATAAATATGTTGAATTATTTTTTGCTAGTCTAAGGCAAAAAATTCAAGCATAGCCTTAGCTACGGTTGCATTTTTTAACGCGAGAATAGTGAAAAATAACGGGATATATGCGAAAGTTTTATTAGTTAATTGTATTAAAGTACCATTTATGTTCGTGAAATTACATCCTTCTTTTAGGCTAAATAATAAGAGCTATACGATTGATAGCTTAGATAGCTATGCACATTCGTTAATTAGGTCAGGAGAAGTTCACGAAGTTGAGATAGGAGATTTCATTTTAGATTGGTTATCAGATGAGGATACGGTTGAAGCAAGTACGTCTGGTTCTACCGGGAAGCCAAAGATCATGCAATTGAAAAAGGAGCATATGATTAATAGTGCTAAGGCCACAGGGGCTTTCTTTAAAGTAGAAGCGGAAACCAGTGCTTTATTGTGTCTTTCAGCTAAGTATATTGCGGGTAAAATGATGCTAGTTCGATCGATGGTACTAGGTTGGCGTTTAGATTTTGTCGCACCACAGTCGAATCCTTTAGACAAATTGTACAAGCAGTATGACTTTTGTGCTATGGTACCTTTTCAACTAGATAATTCTATAAATAGATTACATCTACTAAAGAAATTGATTGTTGGAGGTGGCCAAATACCAGGTCATTTGGTAGCTATGGTTCAGGGTATTGAAACAAAAATATATGAAACTTACGGAATGACAGAAACCGTGACTCATGTTGCTGCTCGTAGAGTAAATTCAAAAAAGAAACCTTCCGATCGTACACATTTTAAAGCATTGCCTCAGGTAGTTTTATCCACAGATGAAAGAAATTGTTTGGTGATTAAAGCTCCTATGGTTGCAGATGGCTTTATTACAACAAATGATATTGTAGACTTAAAGTCGTACAAAAAATTTGACTGGAAAGGGCGTGTTGATAACGTGATTAATTCGGGAGGAATTAAAATTCACCCAGAAGAATTAGAACGTAAACTTCAACTGATTATTAGAGAGCGTTTCTTTGTAGCTTCTATACCTCATGATGCTTTAGGTGAACAATTGATCTTAGTAGTTGAAAATTATACCAATGTTGTAAGTGCAGATGTTTTAATGAACAAGATCAAGTTAATGGAGGGACTCAGTAAGTACGAGATCCCGAAACAGATTTTTTTGATAAGTACTTTTGCAGAGACGCCTACAGGTAAAGTACATCGTCATAAAAACTTAG
>CALFUO010000019.1 GCA_937929895.1 uncultured Aquimarina sp. | reverse complement strand
TTATTAAAAAATTCTGATTTTGAAACAACTAACATGAAAATTGTATTAAATCATGCTAGCCTAGAGGATTATTTTACTAATTATTGTGGTATGGTACTTCATAAAGAGATAAAACAGGATTCAACATCCAATAAAAACACCAAATTCCTTTTACTAAAAGAGTATGCTAATTTACTAGAAGGAATACGATTAGAATCTTATTTTATTGAGAGGCATATTATATCTTCTTTGCAGTTCAAAGAAGTCTTCCATAGCCTGGCAAGACTGGGAACAAAACAATTAGAATTTGTTCATAACGAAATTGAGGCTTTAAGAAGTATTTCTATACTACAACGAGAACCCGCTAAAAGAAAAGTAATCGTTAATTAGAATTAAACCATAATTTAAAATTAGAGAAGCAAGCAATATTTGATTGGCTTCTCTAATTTTTATGAATCTTAGATAGTATTCATATATTCACAAGAACAACTTCTAAGCCAATATATTATTTTTTGTCTGAGATATAGCTCTAAGATAAGCTTCTTCGTAAAGAGGTACAATTTGAGAAACTTCGAACTTTAAAGCTTGTTCTCTAGCTTGTTTTTTAAACTGAAGAAAAATATCTTCGTCACTAAGAATACTAATTGCTTTACTAGCCATAGATTCAACATCGCCCACCTCACTCAAATATCCAGAAAAACCATCTTTATTTACTTCTGGTAGTCCACCTGTATTACTCGAAATTACAGGTACTTTATGTATCATTGCTTCTAAAGCTGCTAGTCCAAAACTTTCTTTTTCTGATGGTAACAGAAATAAGTCACTAAAACACAAAATTCTATGAATTTCATTGCTATTACCCAAGAAAGTAACTTTTTCTTCGATACCTAAAGATCGGGTTAGTTTTTTAGCATCCCCCATAGAAGGACCATCACCTACCATCATTAGCTTGGAAGGAATTTTTCGTTGAATTTTATGAAATACACGAATAACATCTTCTACTCGTTTGACCGGTCTGAAATTACTAATATGTGTAATGATTTTCTCTCCCTTTTCAGCCATTAAGTGTCTCTTACATTCTATATCGTGATTCTCTGATTTGTTAACATCAATAAAATTCGGAATTACTTCAATCTTGTCTTCATTAACATCAAAAAGTCTTAGCGTATCTTGTTTCAAACTATCAGATACTGATGTCACTACATCACTTTGATTGATGCTAAAAGTAACAGCAGGTTTATAATGTGGGTGATTTCCTACTAAGGTAATATCTGTTCCGTGCAATGTCGTTACTATAGGAATATGAATACCTTCTTGAGCTAACATTTGCTTCGCCATATAACCAGCGTAAGCATGCGGAATAGCATAATGTACATGCAATAATTCGATGTCAAATTTCTTAATTACTCGCACCAATTTGCTAGATAATGCTAGCTCATAAGGTTGGTAATGAAATAAGGGATATTCTGGTACTTCCACTTCATGAAAATGAATTCCTGACACCAGCATATCTAAACGTACAGGCTGCCTGTATGTAATAAAGTGAACTTGGTGTCCTCTATTTGCCAAGGCAATTCCTAACTCTGTTGCTACTACTCCACTTCCTCCAAACGTAGGGTAACACACTACAGCTATATGCATATTTATTCTAGATTATTCTAACTCTAATTTACGGATTAATTGATTCGTAAATTAGACGTTGTATTTTTGTTCTAATATCTTCTTTAATCAGTTTTCTATTGGTCGCATCTGGAAATGTGCGATTACTTAGAAAAACATAAATTAACTTTTCTTTAGGATCGGCCCAAGTATAAGTACCTGTAAACCCACTATGTCCAAAACTTTCCATGGAAACACAGCCACATGTAGGCCCTACTTCTTCTAATTGAGGTTTATCGAAACCAACTCCTCTCCTATTATTATCTTCACAAAAATGACATGTATTAAATTTTTTAAAGGTTTTAGATGAGAAATACTTAATTCCCCCATAAGTACCTTCATTTAAATACATTTGCATCATTTTAGCGACATCCGTAGCATTTCCAAATAATCCAGCATGACCCCCAACTCCATTTAACATAGCAGCTCCTTGATCATGTACTGTTCCTTGAATAATTTGTTTTCGAAACAACACATCGTTTTCAGAAGGTGTTATACGCTCTACAGAAATACCGTTACTTAGGGGTCTGTACATTAAATGATTCGCCCCTAAACTATTGTAAAATTGATTTTTACTTAATTGATCTAGCCCTAGACCGTAAAATCCCTCTATATATTCCTTTAGAAAATAGAAAGACAAATCACTGTATTTATACCCTTTTTTTTCTCGAAGCTCACTTTCTATAACTTGTTGAAATAATGAATCTTGATAATCTTCTCTTAAATATAATTCATTTGCTACTTTTACAGTATACCAACCTTTTTCTTGTTTAGCATAATATTTTTTAAGAGGATTAAACGTTATAGAATCTAAGGTCTTAAGGTAAAAAGGAATCCAAGCCTTTAGACGGGCTTGGTGCGATAAAGCATCTACAATTTTTACAGTATCTTTATCAGTATCTTTAAGCTCTGGTAGTAAATCTACTAATTTATCACTCAACTTAAACTGCCCTATATCGTGCAATTTCATAGATAGCGGTAGTGTTGCTAAAATTTTAGTCAAAGAGGCTAAATCATAAACATCATCTTCTTTTACAACCTTCTCTTTTTGATAAGTATGATAGCCATATTGTTTTTCGTAAATAACATTTCCGTTACGAGAAACTAATAATTGTACCCCTGGGGTCATTTTTTCTCTAATGGCATATTCAACTATAGAATCTATTTTTTGAATTTTTTGGCTATTTATCCCCTCTAATTCGGGTAAACGATAGCCCAATCGTTGCTTTTTATTCAAAAAAAAACCGTCTCCTGCTTTATAATTAGGCGAAATACTAACAGGTAAGACTCCTTTGGATGGTAAACCACCAAAAATAATTTGAGCAGCTTTTTCCTGAAAAGCCATTTGATTTTGATAACCTACAATAATAGTTTTAGCAGACTGCAGTAAACTTAAATTATTTAACGCATAAGGTTTTGCAAAACAGACTACTATCGTAGGATAACGTTGTGCTATAATATTAGCTAAATCGGCTTCCTTATCCGAAAGTTCATATTTCCCCCAAGGAGAAACATTCGAAGCATGATGACCAATAATAATCTGATTGTAATAAGCTAGTTGATTGATATCTTCTATGGTTTTAATATCAACCTTTTTTATATTACCATACTTCTTTAGCTGTCTTTCAAAGTTTTTTCCATTTTCTTCACCAAAAGCAACATAGGCGATATTTCTTAATTCTAAATGTTGAATAGGAATTGTATGCTCTTCATTTTTTATTACTGTTATAGCATTTTCGGCTAATTCTGCCGTTAACAATTTGTTTTCGTAATCATTTAAATCACTAAAAAGATTGTCTAATTCAATGGGACGATATTGATGAAGACCAGCTTTGTATTTTGCTTTCAATACCTTTTTAACGGAATATGCCAAGCGTTCTTTTGTAATTTTTCCTTTGGCAATCTTTGCCTCTATTTTTTCTACTGCTTTGGGTACATTTTCAGAAATTAATAGGATATCGTTACCTGCATTAAAAGCTGCTAAATCGATATCTCCCGGAGCATTGAAATTCGCAGCACCTTTCATATTTAATGCATCTGTGAAAACTAAACCTTTAAAATTCAACTGTTTCTTAAGAAGGTCTGTGACTACTTTATTCGATAAAGAGGATGGTAAACCTTTCTTTTTAATTAAATTAGGTATGTTTAAATGCGCTATCATAACACTTGAAACGCCTGCGTTGATTAACTTTTCGAAAGGATATAATTCTATTTTCTGGATACGCTCTTTATCAAATAATATACTTGGTAATGTTTTATGAGAGTCTTTATCGGTATCTCCGTGGCCAGGAAAGTGTTTTGCGTTGGTCATAATGCCTTGATCGTGCATCCCTTGCATTAATGCAATTGCATGATCACTAACCCATTCTTTAGTTTCTCCGAAAGAACGATTTCCTATAATTGGATTTTTAGGGTTGGTATTTATATCCACTACAGGAGCAAAATTTAAATGAACTCCCATTCGTTTACAATGTTTACCAATAAGATTACCAGTTCTACGAAGTAAATTCGTATTCCTTACAGCTCCCAAAGTCATATTCCAAGGGAAAGCATAGGTAGAATCTAGACGCATAGCTAACCCCCATTCTGCATCCATAGCCACTAATAGTGGGGTTTTCGAAGCTTCCTGTAAATGATTACACATTTGGGCTTGGCGTACTGGACCACCTTTTGAAAAGATTACTCCACCAATATATTGTTGTTGAATAAGTTTTTTTAAACGATTCTCTTCAGCTTTTCCTTTACCGGAAAAAGCATCGACCATAAATAATTGTCCAATACGCTGTTTCGTATTCAAACTATTGTACACACTGTCGACCCATTTTTGTTGGGCTTCAATATCTTTAGTAATAAGAGGGTCTTGCTGTGCCGAAATAAAATGAATGGTACAACAAAAAATTATAATCGAAAATATCTGCTTCAAATTGATTTACTTTAAAAAACGAGCATGCCAACTATCTTTCATAGGGGTTTCCCAGTGGTGCTCGTATTCTTCTTTTGTGTTAACTAAGTTATTGAAAACTATAGTGTTTTCGGATACAGATTTAGCTTTTACCATTTTTTTGAAATCAATCAAATTCTTATAAGCTACAAACTCTCCATTTTTAAAAGACACGTTCATTTTATCCATTAAATCTACGTCATATTCCTTTTCTAATTCTAGAAAAAAATGAACCGAAGCATCTATAGAACAACCACTAGCGGTATTGAATTCATTATCCACAGCCAAAACAATAAAACGATTGTATTTAATTTCATACCCCGCTTTTAGTGTTGCACCATGAGCTGCCCACTTACCTATAAAATCATCTAATTTACGTGTAATTTCTATCAATTCGTCCGTAGAGAAAGAACGGTTTGCTTGATAGATCCATATTTTAGAGTTAGCGGGTAATTCGTTGAACGATGTTAACATTATCTATGTATTATTTACTAATGACTACTGATAATTACAAGAATGGACTGTAACTATTAAATAATCAATATACGATTGTAAGACTATTCCTTCTTTAAACTGATACCATCACTTTCTATGGCAATCCTACGTTGCTTGTATAAAGTTCCTATTGCTTTTTTGAAGTTCTTTTTGCTTAATTGTAGCATATCTTTAATATCTTCTGGTGAAGATTTGTCATGTAATGGTATATACCCACCTTCTGCTTCTAATACTTTTAAAATCATAGCGGCATTTGGTTCTATACCTCGATATCCATGTTTTTGTAATGTAATATCGATTTTATTGTCATGGCGCACTTTTTTAACCCAAGCAGGCATGCGATCCCCAACATGAACATCTTGAAAAATCTCATCAAAATATACTAATCCCAGGTGTTTTTGGTCAATGATTACATTCCAACCTTTGTCAGAAGGATGAGACATAATAATTTCTATCTCTTGGTAAGGCTCTAAAAGAACTATTTTATTACTTAAAAACTTGTTGGTTTTAGAAGAAGCAGCTAAACGCTCTGTTTTATCATCTATATAAACGTAGACAAGATAACTTTGACCTTTACGCATCTTATTTACTTGCTCTTTAAACGGAACGAATAAATGTTTCTCTAATCCCCAATCTAAAAAAGCCCCTACATCCGAGGTTGCTGCGCACTTTAAGAAGGCAAATGAATTCGCAACTGCAAACGGACGAATATTGGTTGCAACTGGTCTTTCTTGATGATCTAAATAAACGAAAACCTCTATTTTATCACCTATTTCAAAATCTGAAGGCACATATTTGTTCGGAAGTAATACTTCGTCTCCATTTTCATTCTTCAAGTATAACCCTGGATCACGATCGCGATCAATTTCCAGTGTATGATACTGCCCTATTGCTAACATATGTTTCAAATTTATACAAATATACTATTCATAAAGTTGAGAAACTACAACCTCTTAAAACAAAAAATCCCGCCAAATGCGGGATTTTAGGATATTTTGATGAAATGACTATCCGTAGATAGCTTCTTTCCCGAAGTGCTTAGTTAATAAATAATACACTACAGCTCTATACTTGTTACGGTTAGATGTACCGTAAGCTTCTAAAACTTTAGCAATTCCTTCGTCTAAAGCAGGAGTATCTTCTAATCCTAGTTTCTTAATTAAGAAGTTTTTCTTAACTGTTTCTAACTCTGATTCGCTTGTTCCTGAAACTGTAGAAGCATCTTTACCATAGATCGCAGGACCGCATCCAATAGTTACTTTTGTCAAAAGGTCTAAATCTGGAGTTTGTCCTAATTTTTCTTTAATGTCTGCCGCGTACTTTTCGATTAACTCGTCTCTTTTACTCATGTTATGTTTTAATTTGTGTTGACCTTTCAAATATAATACATATTAGAAAGAAATGAAAAAAACAACCAAAAATCAATAGGATTGTTTTATTTCACTAAAATAATCTAACAAAATCATATCATTTACAGTGCTAGGAGTAAAAATCTCTAAAATGATATTTGCAGATTTGTCGACGAATTGTTCTATACATTCGATAAAATTCGATTCGTTAGCCTTTAGGTATTCAAAGTCGTACATTTTCGCTAATTGCTCGGCTGTATGTTTATGTTTTGTTTCTAGAAACTCTTCGAAATACTTTGCTGATTTATCGCCTGGTAAAATTCTAAAAATTCCTCCACCATTATTATTTACAATGATAATTTTAAAATTATCTGGGATGTAATTATTCCACAAGGCATTGCTATCGTACAAAAAGCTTAAGTCACCTGTTATTAAAAAAGTAGGCTTGGACTGAAGGACTGCAGCGCCAATTGCTGTACTTGTGCTACCATCAATTCCACTTGTGCCTCGATTACAATAAATCTCTAATGTATTCGAAATATCAAAAAGCTGAGAATAGCGTATTGTAGAACTATTACTTAGGTGCAGACAAATATTCGATTCTAAGCGATTGAATATTTCACTAAAAACTTTTAAATCTGAATATGGAATCCTAGTAAGATATCCCGAATGCCCTTTTCTTCTTTTATTAAATTCACTAACCCAATTATTTTGATAGCCACTTTTGCTATTAGGTTCTGGCAGCTCTGTGATAAATTGAGATATTGTTGCTTCGAAATGATAACTTAAACAAAAGTAGGTATCGTAAGCACGGTGTAAATCTACATGCCAATGATGTTTTGGTTGATAATGCCTTAATAAAGCTTTTATCTTTTTAGAAACCACCATACCTCCAAACGTTAATAATAATTGGGGCTGAAACTCTAGTTGTTCTTTTTTAGTAAAAGCTGCAATTAATTTATCTATCCCTGATACAATTCTTGGATGATAAAGATTGGACGTGGTTTCGGTCATTACCAAAACCGCAGGATTTTTTAATAACTTTTCGAGTAAGTGAAATGCAATACTATTCGGTGGTAAGACACCAACTATCACTAGAATTTTATCCGTATTCTGCCAGATATTTTTATACTTGGTTTCTAAGG
>CALFUO010000018.1 GCA_937929895.1 uncultured Aquimarina sp. | reverse complement strand
ATTGTACAATACAGTTAGGTTTTCTGTATTTTTTACACGGTGTTGCATTGCTTTAGAAGCTCTCATGTAATCTTTACGCACTAACATAGTAACACTTTTACATAAGTTTGCTAAGTACGTAGCTTCTTCGGCAGCAGTATCCCCGGCACCAACAACTGCCACATCTTGATTTTTGTAAAAGAAACCATCACAGGTAGCACAAGCAGAAACACCCCCACCACGTAAACGCTGTTCACTAGGAAGTCCTAAGTACTTTGCTGTAGCACCTGTAGAGATAATTACAGTTTCAGCTTCTATTTCTTTACTGTTGTCTACAGTAATTTTATGGATTCCCCCTTTTTCGTCAGAGAACTCTACTTTAGTCACCATTCCGATGCGTACTTCAGTACCAAATCGTTCCGCTTGTTGTTGCAATTGTACCATCATTGTAGGTCCATCGATACCTTCTGGATATCCAGGAAAATTGTCTACTTCTGTAGTGGTAGTCAATTGTCCTCCAGGTTCCATACCTGTATATAAAACTGGTTTTAAATCTGCTCTAGAGGCATATATTGCTGCGGTGTATCCTGCAGGCCCCGAACCTATAATTAGGCATTTTAATCTTTCAATCGTATCTGACATATGCATCTTTACTTTAGTATAGTAAAAGTAGCAAGTTTCGCTAAAACCTTACATCTCATTAGCAAAGTTTTAGAAAGAGTTACGAGCATTATATTGTTAAAAAATATATGTGTGTAAAATATTGATTTAAAGCAGTATTGTTGGTTTCAAGTATAGTTAAAACTACGTACTATAGTGTATGTTGCTTTTTATGGTTTAAATCGTATTGTATGTTCATTAAAGTGCGAATAGCTAAAAGCAATATTTTAACACAAATTATAAATCAGGGATTTGTTGTGAGTCTTTGGTCCACAATAAGTGTGAATGTTTTCTTAATGTCAGCATAATATTGCTATGGTCAAATTAAAAAAGACAGTCGATATTAGTATTTGTAGTAGATTACAGACGGAATAGATTTTTTAATAACCTGATTTCGATTTATATTCAATGATTCTTCATTTCAAGTGTTTTTCGACAGAAAAATATATCGAGAAGTAGATTGTTATACATTTCAAAATTTTCATAACTCCACATCGTTAAAGGATTTTTTAATACCCAAAGCTTCAATCGTAAATGAATACTTTCCTGATTTGTAAAATCCTTCAGGTAATAAAAATTCTACAATTCCATTTCTAGAGGTGCTTATTTTTGTCTCGATTATGTTGCCTTGTTGGCTTATATGTAATCTAACAATTGCTCCATCTGGAATAATTTGATTCATAAAACTTTTTAAAGGCCCCACGCTTATTTTTCGATTTTGTTCAGAAAGTTGTACCGGTATTTCGTTTGTTATAGAAGCATATTCTAAAGTAATAGTATTACTCGTGGCCATACCACTTACGTAAGCGGAAACCGTCCATATCTCTTCATCATCCGGATGTAAAACTTCTATCGTAGCTATTCCTTTAATAGTACTTCCTTGGGCGTTTAAAATATTCCCTTTTTTATTCTTTATGACGAGGTCAACGAGAGTTCCATCACTGGCAATATTACCATAGGTATCTTTAATCACCGAAGTAGAAAAAGTAGTGATTTGATTTCCGTCCGCATATTCGTGTTTCCTGAAATAATCAATAGTGAAATCAGTAGGTTGAGCAGGAAAGATTTCTATCGAATATTCTTTTGAAGATACATTGTTTATTTCCCCCGAAATTAAAAAGCGCCCCGAAGTTTCTTTAGAAAATATGTTTTTCCAAAAAATAAAATCTTTAGTTACTACTTCATCAACATATATACTTTCTAAAAATTGATGTTTAATTGTTGCAGCAATACCGTCGGCTAGTGGGTTGTCATATTCGTCTGTTGGTATAACTACCATCATGGTAAAATCATGCCCTCCCGCAGAGATACTTGGTGGACCTACATAGGATTCAAGAATAGTGTGTTTTGTAGCACTGATAATGTGAATACTCCCAGAACATAGAATCTTCCCTTTTATTATTAAATTATAGTCTATTATTCCTTTTTTTTTGGATAAGAAATCAGGTAAAGTATAAAAGCTATTGCCTAGTTCTAAATTAGGGTTAAGCATGACATTACCGTAAGAGCTATGACAATATAGTTGTGTTACTCCAGAGGTTCGAAATGCTAAGTTGATAATCGTTCCTGCTTCAAATTCTTTTTGTTGGGTAAGTAAAATACCACAAGGAGTCGATTGTGCGATAACGGACGGAGTTACCCACAATAGAAGTATAAAAGCAATGATATGTTGATGTATAAAATTCAAATTAATTAGGTGCTCCTATATAGCTGTTTAGTTCAATTTTTAAATAAGAAAATCCACAACCTTTTATGGGGATAAAGGATTCCGTGTTTTTTTCGTGGATAACTCCTAGGTCTACTTTTTCATTTATGGTACGATTCGGGAGTCCGTTTACAAAAGCATTTTCAGTATTTGCAGCTATTGACTTTATGTTAGAAATGTCAGGCAAGTATGTAGAGAAAAATAGTTTTCGTTGTTGGCGAACACCTTCGGGTACAAAATAATGATCTACCCAAATTAATTCTTTGTTCTCGTTGTAATAAGAGAAAAGAAGTTGGGGGATGGTTACTTCTTGTAGACCTGCGTTAAAAAGAGTTCCAGATATTTTGCGTTCTTCAATATTTAGTTCTTGTAAAACTAGACTTTTGTACAAATCCTTTGTAGCTACGTTTCCTGCACACTGTAACTCGAAAACACTTGGTATATCCTTTATATCTATATCTGTAAATTCTTTGGGATTAAAAGTTTTAGGCCCTTCTTCTTTCTGATTGCTCCAGGCCACACCTTCAAAATTCATTTTAAAGCTAGATACTTCTTTAGGAAGTAGTTTGTGTTTCATTTGGTGCATTACATTATAGCTTGCTAATAGAGTGTTTTCTTTGTTATATAACGATCCATTAATAACGACATCAGCAGGGACATCGTCAACATTTTGTATTTCACCCACAATACTATACTTGCCTTCAAACTCAATTAATCGAGAAGATAGCACCTCTAATACGGGTTGTTTCAGGACATCTTCATGGTGAGTTTGTTCAGAAGTAATTCTACGTCTTCCGTGATTGTAAAATTGAGTTTTATTTGTAGAAAATAATTGATCTGGTGGAATATCTAAGTCATATTCTAATGGGTTTATAAACCAATCACCTTCGAGTTTTTTTAACTCATGGAAATAAGTTTTCTCGATACGTTCTAAAGGAGTAATCCAAAAGGTTTCCACTTTAGCTTTAGCCATAGTATCGTTACGAGATAGAAGCGTAGTTCGTATTTCATCTAGTTTAGCATACGAACTTAACAACCCATCATTTACCGCAATCTCCAGCATAAACTGATCTTTCGTTTTATTCGATTCTGGATTTAAAAAAGAATAGGCTCTTTCAAACTCTTTAAAGTCTAAAGCATCGTAATAGGCATAAATCAAATTTTTAGGACTGATCTGTGTAGCATTGGCGATATAGAATTTATAAGTTCCTAACAAGAAAAAGCAAAGACAAATAGAAATCCATATAAAAAGTATAGGGATTAGTTTTTTGTTGAATTTATCATAGACTATACTGTGTTTTAAATAATCTAATTTTTGAACTTTTTTAGTTTTAAAAACTCGTCGCCAAATGTTTCTGAAGAATACAAGGAATACCACTACGACAGTTCCTACAGGTATAGTTCCCCACAATATTTTTTGAAATCTAGGTACATCGTCCTTCGGTAAAATACTAGATAATGGTTTTATGTTTAATTTTTCCCAAACTATAATTCCATTTTCTAATTGGCGCAAACGTTGCCACCCACAGAAGTAGAGAACAGGATCGTAAAACTTATCATTAGAAAAAACGTACTTCAGATTATATTTTTCAGGAACGGTAAGAAACTGTTGCAGAGATCCTAACCCTTCGATGCCTCTAAATTTCGAATTTTCGAGCCTTTCTACAGCTCTCGTGGTAAGTTCAGGAAGTCTTCGTGCTGAATGATAATTACCATCGACGGTCATCGCATTGGTTTGTGCCGATAACCAAGCCATTTGATCGCCAAAACCTAAAGGTAAAAACCGCCAATGATCATGCTGATCTTGATGTAAGAAATTAATAATAGGCAGCATTTTGATTTTCTGAGGCTGCGAAGGTTTAAAGTAACCAAGGTTAACCGATAGAATAAAGACAGTTAGGATACCACTTATTAGAAAAGCACCGATAACGCGATGTTGAACAGCTCCATATTTTTTTTGAAGTAGAGATTTTAAATCCTTTTCAATAAAACGATATAAAAATTCACCAAAAATAGGAAGTGCCATAATCGAAGCCCAGAGCGTGAATCGATCTAAGGTTAAAATATTAAAAGCATTATCCCCTAGTATCATTTTGGGGATAGGTGTTGTTCCTCCGGTCCCTAAAATGGTAAGCATGGTAAAGGACATTCCGAACAATAAATAGCGCTTAGCATAAAAGCGATAAAATAGATATGGAAGCACAAAAAGTAGCATACCCCAAGGGATGATAAAAAATACCAATCCAGATGAGGTTACTTCTAAAAAATTATCTCGTGATCCATGGGGGATCGGTACTTGGGTAATGGGATTGTTTTTCGTGTTGATCCAGTAAGGAAGAATACAGAAGACAAACAATACCAAAGAACTCAATCCAAAACTTAAAATGCGTTTAAAAACGTTGAAAAAGGTTTTCAAAAACGTCGAAAATCGAATAGCTTCATAGGATTTTACTTCCTCATAAGCTATATCCATCACAGCCATTCCGAAAAGAGGAAAAATAAAAAAGACCATTCCGAAAATGGGAGTCACATGGTGCGAAGTAATAGTTACTGCGAGTAGACTTAGCGAAGTACCAAGATATTTACGCTTCCCTGTTTTAATCCAAAGATATATTTCGGGTAAAGCGTGCATTAGCACAGACACCCCCATAATACTCGGTAATTGCCCAAAAATGTGCAGTGTTTCTACAAAAGAAGAAGATACTACAGCAAATATGGCAGCGTATCCTGCTGCATTTCTATTTCCAGTAATCAGTAAAGAAAATCGATAAGCTCCTGTTATAAATAAAAGTATCCCTATAATGGCAACAGTGAATAATCCAAATTTTAGTCCTCCGATTAAGGAGAAAAGGCCAATACTCTGGTGTACTAAAGGAGGATATCCCATTACCGTGAATCCGGTATACCACTTATAACTCCAAGGTTCGAACCAATTATTGGCATAATGCTCGCCAAAAAATAAATGAATTAGTGCATCGTAAGTGGTTTCTAGCGTAAAGAATATACTTACACCATGAAAAGCCACCCCTATCAAAATAGCACTAATCAAGTATTTATTGGTCTTTTTTTGCATCTAATTAAATATACAATAATGGTTGATTTCTAAGGTCTTTTAAAGTTAGCTTTTAAAAATTACCATTCGTCTACAGTAAATCCTTACTCACCGAAAATCACCGAATTAAGGTTCACTTCAGGAGTAACTTTGAGGTATAATTAAAAACGAAGTCATCATGAAAACTGGAATCATCATCCCTTGCTATAACGAAGAAAATAGATTAGATGCTGACGCATTTAAAAGTTTCATCTCAAAAGAAAATAACTATCATTTATGTTTTGTAAATGATGGGAGTAAAGACGACACGATGAGAGTTTTAAGAGAAATTCAAAAAGCAAACCCTAATAAGGTTAGTGTTGTTAACTTAATTAAAAACGGAGGAAAAGCGGCGGCAGTAAGAGCAGGAGCAAAATATTTATATACCCGTAGAGATGTAAATTATATCGGTTTTATGGATGCTGATTTGTCAACAGATTTCAATGATTTTGGAAACCTTGTTCAAACATTAGACAGTAATAGAGATTTAGGGTTTGTATTCGGATCTAGGGCAAAAGACCCTTCAGAAGAAATTCAAAAAGATGGTGTTAGAGCTATTATTTCTAAAACGATCAACCTTTTAATTGTGATGATTTTAGGAATGGCTATAAAAGATACACAGTGTGGTGCTAAAGTGTTTGATGCGAATTTAGTACCATTACTTTTCGGAAAGAAATTCTATACAAAATGGTTATTCGACGTAGAAATGTTCATTAGAATGAAAAGATACTTTGGAAAGGAGCAAACAGTAAGTTTAATTCACGAACAACCATTACAAAGATGGGTGCATATGGAAGATTCTAAATTAGGTTTAAAAGATTCTTTAGAAATTCCTTTTAGATTGATTTCAATTTGGGTGAATTATAACCTTTCTTCTACTGCTTTGGGTAACCCTTTAGCAGAAACCTTAGAGCCTGCAATGACCATTATCGATGTGCCAGAAAATTTAATAGCAGCATAATATTATGATGTAAATAGTGATGTAGTTTTTTTAATATTTGAATCAGTGAAGAGGCCTCGTTTCTTCGCTGTTTTTTGTTTTAAGGAATGAAAAGTTTTTCAAAAAGAGGTAGGGTGGTTTAATTCAACTGCGTTTAACAGTTGAATTAAACTAATATAATCATACCCAATGAAAAACTATTTTTTGAAACTAACCACTCTATTGTGTATCAGTTTATCGCTGTTTTCTTGTGATCAAGAAGACGACGCAAATGCCAACCAAGACAACAATCAATCAGAAGAAACTGTAGATTGTAACTTCGAATTAGCGTTCGAAATGGCAGAATTACAAGATGGACGAATTAAACTAACAGCGACTAAAGGTGTCGAAGATGTAGGCTATGCATGGAAAGTAAACGGTGATTTTATAAACGCTTCAGGTAAAGAAGTTACCATAGATAGCATTAAAGAAAAGAGTGAAATCTGTTTATTCCAAGAAACTCCAGACTGTCCTAACGGAAAAAGTACATGCAAATCATATGTTCCGAATGGTGAGAACGGAGAAGGGAATAAGTGCTCGGATGTAATCAAATTGAATATTGATTTTATTGCAGGTTTAGATATTAATGTTAAAAATGTATACTTCAGTGATATTGCCAATAACGATTATCAATGGACAGTGAATGGAGAGAATGTTAGTGCAGTATTAAGAGAAGGACTAAATGGAGCACCAATTGGCTCTTTATATTGGGGACCAGGGGTTGGAGAAACAGAGTTTTGTTTTACACTTTTTACAGAAGACTGTCCTAGTGGAATTTCAAAGTGTGTTACTTATGTGTTGACAGAAGAGTTAGTTGATGTAGCAAATACTTCTGTAAACGGAGAGCTTCCTGTATTAGTAATGAAAAAGCTAGAAAACGGAAAATTCACGTTAGGAACTAAATAAAAGATCCTGAATAGTTAAAGATTCTAATGATACTACTTTTCTCCCTACCCCAAGGGAGAATCGTACTTACTAGTATGTTGTTGTGACGACC
>CALFUO010000017.1 GCA_937929895.1 uncultured Aquimarina sp. | reverse complement strand
TTCACTTGTTTCTAAATTAGTGTAGGTTCCTGTAAACTTTAAAGAACCTTCTCCCTCCCATAAAACAGTATACTTTCCTACTGGCCAACCTGTGGTAACCTCCCAAGCCACAAATACACGTTGATCATATTCTGAACCCTCAATAGTTTGTGGTATATGAGTAGGATACCCATCCTGCCTAAAACTCATATTTTTTAACTGAGAGATATATCCTTCATCAAAAATACCAGGACCATCAATATTTGTAGAACGCCATGCCCCAACTGATCGCATCATGTCTACAAATGGTATCTCGTTTCCGAAGTTTACCAAACCTGTAATGTTAGTACCGATAGATAATTTACAATCATCAGACAATTGCCCAAAGACATTAAATGAGCCAAGGATGGAATACATTAATATTATAAATATCTTATAAGATTTTGCTACTCTAAAAACAGTTCTAATAGTAGTTTTCATTAATTGTATATAGTTTTTGTTGATTTTCCCTGTAATTATATTTCAATAACACAATATTGCTTTAAACAAAAAGATTACACTTCTAATCAAAAAAATGAAGCATCGGAGGAAGGAGATCACCCTCCAACCAGATCGCCCCCGATGCTTTTCCCAACTAAACACACTATGAATCTGTAGGTTAAGTCATAAACATATTTTACACATATAAAGTCGGGAGATTTAATTTCACTACTTCTGTAGGATTACTCTATCAAAACAATTAAACCCAATTATTTCAACATAACGATACTTATATCATTACCGCAAAATTAAGTCTCTAATCACCCAAAAATGATACTACAAAACGACAAAAACTTGATAAAGAGCGACACAGTTAAAACATCACATACTTAAGCTAATTCTGTTATCACTATACAAAACGTAGTAGATATATCTACAGTCAATATAGATGCTATAAAAAGTCCAACTAATCGATTGGTAATTGGGTGCTTATAGCTATCCTATTCCAAGCATTAATAACCGTAACACATAATATTATTGCTGATAATGTGATTTCGTCGAAGAATTTACTAGCCTTTTGATATGTAGCATTCGTTAGACCATTTCGCTGTATCAATGTTACTTCTTCGGTTATTTGTAACAGTATTTTTTCTTCTTCTGTAAAAACTGTGACATCTTTCCAAACCTTTAAAAAGTGCAAACGTTCGTGGGTTTCTCCTGCTTTTAAAGCTTCTTTAATGTGCATATCCATACAATAAGCACAACCATTAATTTGTGAAGCATACATTTTAATTAAAGATATTTGCTTCTTAGTTAAAGGACATTCTGCGATAAAATTCTCTAAAGCAAATAACCCGTCATATGCTTTAGGGGTTAAGTTGTAGATGTTAATTCGTTGTTCCATAATAATTTTATTTTTCTATTATAAAACAAACTTAGGATGAGACTGATATGATTTTTCTTAAACCAGTTTAAGAAAATCTTTTTGTCCTTATTTCACTTACATATTCTGGAGTTAAACCAAGATAAGAAGCTATTAAATATTGAGGGACACGCTGTTCGAATTCTGGATACTGTTGTACAAAATTAAAATAACTCTCTTCTTTAGATAAATCGAAGGTATATCTTATTCTTAATAAAGACGCTCCATGTGCTATCTGATTAATAATTCTAAAATATTTTTCTAGTTTAGGGTACTTAGACAATAGTTCGTCATATTTTCTTTTTGTTATATGATATACTACAGTCTTTTCAATAGCTTGGATATAGAAATTACTGGGTACACATTTTAAGAAAGCGAGTGTATCAGTTATCCACCAATTTTCAATAGCAAATTGTACCGTTTGTTTTCTTCCGTTCTCTGCGATAAAATATAAATGCACACACCCTTTAGCAATAAAGTAATTCTTAATATCCTTATCCCCCATTTCCATGACAATCTCCTTTTTACTATAGGTACTTTCTCTAAAAAAAGACCATATTTCCTTAGATTCGATTACACTTAGTGAAAGATAATTTCGAATATGAGATATTAATGCATTTTCCACGCGAAATATTTTTTAAAACTAATTGGATATAACAAGATACTTATCTCTATAATTTTGCGGCGAAATACCATACCAATTTTTAAAAGCATTAACAAAGGCACTAGATTCTGAATAGCCCAGTAAATATGCAACCTCTTTAACACTGTACCTTTGCTTTAAATACTCTTCAGCAATTGACTTCTTTAGGTCTAGTACTATTTGTGAATATGTAGTATTCTCATATTTCAACTTTCGTTGCACGGTTCTTTCCGACAGATTGAGTTGACTTGCAACCGTCTTTAGCTCTGGAAAACTCGAATCCAATAAACTATATATTACAAGCTTAATATGATCTGAAAAATTATTAAGATTCTCTTTTTGAAATTGTATACGTTGCCTTGCGAGTTGTTCTAACTGTAACATTAACTCGTAATCAGAAAACACATTTTTTTTATCTAATATACCTTTTTCAAAAACTAATCGCATCTCATTACTTTTAAGACCTACACCTTTCTTTATTGGGCAGCACAGGGTCTCGGATAATTTTTGAAAACTGAATAGGTCAAAATTAATATTAGCCTCTTTTGGTTGTTGGCTATTTTGAGTAAGAAGAAAAACTTCCTTATAGATAAAAATGATCCAAGCAATCATGGACTGTTGTGCAACCTCAGGTGAAAAATTATAACATTCTTCATCGAAAGAAAATGTGAAAACAGTATTAGATTCTTCATTACTGATAGTTATATTGAATATATTACTTAATAAAACACTATAATCTATTGCTTTCTGTAATCCTTCTCCTATAGTTCTACCTAACTTTAATATTTGACCAACTATTCCTAAAATTCCAATATTAGCAAACTTCCCAGCCTTTATTCCTAACTCATTATCATTAGTTCTTGACAAAATATTCGATACTACATTTGTATATTGATCAAATGAAATATGGGAAATTTCTTTATCAGAAATTAGATCTTTAAAAGCATAGGAAATGTCTATATTCTGGATTTTAACTAACTCAATCCAAGCCACGAGATAATCCCTACTTAATACCTTATTTTTCATAAAGCTATTTTAATTTTAGATCAATCAAACTTTTAAGAAAACTAATCTATATAAAAAATGACATTGAGAATTTTAACGTTCCCAATATCATTTTTTGTGATATATGAAATTTCTAAATTATAGTGCAAATACGGGGTTAACATTAAGTCCACCATCCACGTTAAATTCTGCTCCTGTTATAAAGGAAGCCTTATCAGATGCTAAAAATGCAACCATTTCTGCAATTTCTTCTGGTTGACCATATCTTTTCAAAGGAATTCTATTTTGCATCATATCTCCTAATCCCTTAAGTTCTTCTTCTGGCATACCTGTTTTACCAAAAATTGGAGTTGCAATAGGCCCCGGATTTAGCGCATTAACTCTAATTCCTCTAGGTGCTAATTCGGTTGCTGCTGTTCTTGTATATGCATTTAAAGCGGCTTTCGTAGCCCCATAAACTGCTGTGTTTGGCATTCCTGTGTACGCATTAACAGAGGATAAATTAATAATACTTGATCCATCATTAAGTATAGGTAAAAACTTCTCTATTGTAAAAACCGCTCCTTTAAAATTAATATCAATTAAACTATTGAATCCATCTTCGGAAGTCTGGCCTACAGGCATTGGTATAAAAACGCCTGCATTAACAAATAGAATATCAATTTTACCTAAATCCGCTTCAATTTTATTAACCGCAGTATCAATAGCACTTAAATCAGATACGTCTGCTACCAATCCTGTTACTCCTAATTCTTCTGAAGCTGCACTAACTTTACTTACCGAACGACCTGTAATTATAACCTTTGCTCCCTCTGACTTTAACTTTTTAGCTGTTGCATAACCGATACCGCTATTACCTCCTGTAATAACGGCTACTTTATTTTTTAAATTATCCATACTTGTATTTTTTATTTACAAGTACAAAGATCAAGCGAGCGGGATATAAGACAGTTATCAATTACTTTCTAAGAATAGTCAATCTCGAATCGAGGATATTTTTAAATTTTCTTGAAACTGAAGAGGTGTCAGTTTTTCATATCTTTTAAAGAACCGAATAAAATTAGAAGGCTCTTTAAACCCCATTTTATATGAAATTTCCTGCGAGTTATATTTATTCTCTAAAATATTCCTTTTAATTTCTAATAATAGCCAGCTATCTATAAATTCTTTAGCTGTTTTGTTTACTATCTCCTTACAAATCCCATTTAAATAATTATAAGATACATCCATTTTTTTAGCATAGTCTTTTGCGTTATGGACTTCATTATGATATTTAATTATTAGCTCTTTAAACAAATAGAAATCTTTTAGTTTTTGACTATCAAAAAAATTATGCTGATTACAAGCTAGACGCTTAATTTGAAGTAATAAGGTTAAAAAAGTTGTGTTAATAATTTCTTCTTTCAAATTGATGTTGTCATCCTCTAGTAGGTTTCCCATTATAGATAAAAAAGGCTGTAGAATAGTCACACTATCTTTTCCTATATCAATCCTTTCCGTGTGGAAAATTTGTAGAAAATGAAAAAGATTCTTGTCATTAATCCCTCTAGTAATAAAATTCTCTTCAAAACCTATAACATAACCTTCGATATTTAGATCCTTACTAAACGAATGAACTTGTCCTTTTCTTATTGGTAATATGGTCCCTGCAGATATAGTTTCTCCCTTAAAGTCGATCATATGATTGCCCTCTCCTTTTAACACAATAATTAGGGCATGAAATTCTATCCTATGAGCAATAGACAAATCAAAATTTTGTTCAGAAACTCTTTTATATAAATCTTCTATGGGTAGAAACTCAAAGGGTATATTCTGTTTTAAAAAACGTGAAAAAAGAACATTTTCTATATCACCTTGCATAATTAACTGCTTTCAATTTTACTTATCCGCAAAACTAAATTATCAAAAAGTAAGAATTCCTGTTAACAAAACTTCTAGAACTTTAAATTCACTTCTACCAAGACTAAATCTATTCGTTATCTA
>CALFUO010000016.1 GCA_937929895.1 uncultured Aquimarina sp. | reverse complement strand
TCATGATTGCGTCCGTTTCCTTGCGCAGATGTTACACTTTCCAGAGGGTTTGACGATTTTCGTCCGTTACTAACAGAAATACTACAAAACCTGAGAAATTTATGTTAAAAATAAAAGATATAAATATTACTAAATTTTAAGGCTTATATTTGACGTGTATAACCTTTGAAGTAGGGAGGAAATTGAAATTGCTGGTTTTTTTAAATTTGGAAAAATCGATAAAACGTGGGAATTTGCCCCGATATGCGCAGATATGTGAATTTTAACATTAACTAATAATGTTAACACGTTTTGTGGGAGAAGAGCACCTAAATTTAGTGTTTAATGCAATAAAAATAACTACTCACTCTCGACGCACCTATGTCTTTGCACAGTGGTCAATCTTATTTCCTTTTCCGGTCAATCACCTGCTCACTTCCTTTTAGCGCGGAAAAGTCGTTGCGCCACACGGATATATTTTAAATCTTTGATTTTTTTAAATTATGGAGTCTGCAGATCGCAACACGTTAGTACTTATTGATTTATATTAACATATAATTAACATTTAAGGGCTTTTTTGGAGTGTTTTAAATTTATTTTACTTACATAAAGAGTTGTTTTTTAGGGTTTTGTGTGGTTAATGTAAGAGTACTTAGAAAATATTTTAAAAAACTAAGTATTTATAATTAGATAATACTTATATTTGTACCATAAGATTGAATAACCAAACTTTTGTTTTATGAAAAATAAGTTTTTACAACTAGCTACAGCTGCAACAGCAGCACTATTAGTTTCTTGTGGAGGTAAAAAGAAAGAGGCTCCTGTTGCTGAGGCACCAGCTGCTGAGGCACCAGCTGCTGAACCTGCTACAACGACTTTAGAAATTGAAAAGCCACAGTTAAAATTTGGATTTATCAAGTTAACAGATATGGCTCCTTTAGCAATTGCTAAAGAAAAAGGTTTCTTTGAAGAAGAAGGGTTATTCGTTTCTGTTGAAGCGCAATCTAACTGGAAAAACATTCTTGATCGTGTAATTGATGGTCAATTAGATGGTTCTCATATGTTAGCAGGGCAACCAATTGCTGCACAAGCAGGTTTTGGACGTCAAGCAAAATTAGTTACTCCGTATTCTATGGATTTAAATGGTAACGGTATTACTGTTTCTAATGATGTTTGGGCTAAAATGAAACCACATGTTAAAAAAGGTGCTGACGGAAAGCCAGTTCATCCTATTTCGGCAAATGCTATTAAGCCTGTAGTTGACGAATACAAGAAAAACGGTAAAGCATTTAAGATGGGTATGGTATTCCCCGTATCGACACATAACTACGAAATCCGTTATTGGTTAGCTGCTGCAGGTATCAACCCAGGTATGTATACTAAAGAGAATATTCAAGGTCAAGTTGATGCAGATGTGTTATTATCTGTAACTCCTCCGCCACAAATGCCAGCTACTTTAGAGGCAGGTACTATCTACGGATATTGTGTAGGAGAGCCTTGGAATCAACAAGCTGTATTTAAAGGTATCGGTGTTCCGGTAACTACTAACTACGACATCTGGAAAAATAACCCAGAAAAAGTATTCGTATTAACGGACGAGTTTACTAAGAAATATCCGAATACTACAATTGCTATCACAAAGGCTTTAATTAGAGCTGGTCAGTGGTTAGATGCTCCAGGAAACAGAAAAGAAGCTGTTGAGATTTTATCTCGTCCTGAGTATGTAGGTGCTCCTGTAAATGTATTAGCTAACTCTATGACGGGTACTTTCGAATTCGAAAAAGGTGATAAGAGAGCTATGCCAGATTTTAACGTATTCTATCGTTACAATGCAACTTACCCATTCTATTCAGATGCAGTATGGTTCTTAACTCAAATGAGAAGATGGGGACAAATTCCTGATGCTAAAGCTGCTGACTGGTATGCTGCAAAGGCAAAAGATGTTTACAAGCCAGGTATCTGGAAGAAAGCTGCTGAGTTATTAGTGAAAGAAGGGAAGATTCCTGCTAGTGATATTCCAACTACTGATGGATATAAGCCAGCTACTACTGATTTCATCGACGGTACTAAATACGACGGTAAAGATCCAATCGGTTATATCAATAGCTTTAAGATCGGAAATAAAGATAAGTAATTTAGGGAGTGTTGAATTTTTTTAACACGGGAAATTGGGGAGGTCTCCTCCCCATTTCTTTTTATTTCAACACCAAACTAAATTCGAAAAATTAATTACTACTTACTTATTATTACTTAAGAAACCTTCTGGTTTCGAAAAAGGAGAATTAGACTTTTTGGAAGTCACAATTCAACACACAACAAATCCCTAAAAGAAATTAGACACAGAAATAGCCTGGTTTAGAACAGTGTAAAAAATGTAAACACCATAACTGAAAAGCTTTATTTCTGGTCTTAAAAAAATAAAAATTATACAAATGAAAGATAAAATCATAAACGTATTAAGATTTATTGGATTAGGATTTTTTGAGCCAGCGGTAAGATTGGCAGCGGGTGAAGATCCGAAGAAAAACCTAACCGCATTGTTTCAAAAAGTATTCTTCCCTATTATATCTATATTCTTATTCTTCGTTCTATGGAATGTTGGAGCAACTAAATTATACAACGTCGAGAAAGACTATAAAATTGATACAGCTAGAGAAACTAGAGGCGAAGCGGGTGTTAAAGAAGAGCTTGCTAGGATCGAATCAGGAGAAAGCACAGTAAACTCTTTACCTGCTCCAAGTGCTGTATGGGATGCTTTCAAAAATTTATTAAAAGATCACAAAGAGATCAGTGCTAAAAAGAAAGCTTTTACTGAAAGAGTAGCTAAAACAAACGAAAAGAGAGAAGCGCAAGGGTTGGATGCAATTACCTATACAGGTAGACCATCTTTTGTAGATCAGGTTAAAACAAGTCTTTGGACTGTGTTTTGTGGATTTTTGTTAGCTTTAGTATTAGCAGTACCTATCGGTATGTTATTAGGTTTAAGTGAGACTTTAAGATCTTCTATGAACTGGTTAATTCAAATTTTTAAACCAGTTTCGCCAGTTGTTTGGTTCTTATTAGTATATATGATTGTTAAAACATTAACATTGACGTATGATGGGGATGTTTCATTTATTATCTCATTTATAGCCGTAGGTCTTTGTGCTATGTGGGCAACCTTAGTGAATACGACATTAGGTGTGTCAACGGTAGATAATGATTATATCAACGTCGCCAAAGTTTTGAACTTAAGTGTTGGTCAAAAAGTATTCAAAATTGTATTACCATCCGCATTCCCATTAATATTTACAGGATTACGTATTACCGTATCTGTAGCATGGATGGTACTTATTGCGATTGAATTGTTATCTCAAAGTCCAGGATTAGGAACATTTGTATGGGAAGAATTCCAAAATGGAGCTAATGACTCGAATGCTAAGATTATTGCTGCAATGTTCGTGATTGGTATTATTGGATTTATGTTAGATCGAATCATGTTCTCTATTCAAAAATTAGTAACTTTTACTGATCAATAAGCCAAGTTCAAGGTTTAAGATTCAACATACTAAATTGAATGTTGACTTAATATTGAATTTTAAATATTAAATTTTGAATTAACGAATTATGGCATATATAGAATTAAAAAATGTATCGAAGTCATACGGAACAGGAAAGGACCGAGTGGAGATACTATCGAATATAAATTTAAAGATTGAGGAAGGCGAGTTTATTGCTATCGTTGGTTTCTCAGGTAGTGGTAAGACAACTTTAATCAAGTTAATTGCAGGTTTAGAATTCCCGGATGAAGGAGAAGTGCTTTACAAAGGTGAGCCTGTCACAGGTCCTAGTCACGAAAGAGGTCTAATCTTTCAAAATTACTCATTATTACCATGGTTAACAGTGCGTAATAATGTAGGAATGGCAGTTAAGGAGCGTTTCAAAAGCTGGGCTAAAGATAAATTGAAGAAACGAGTAGAAGATTATGTTGGAATGGTAGGTTTATCTCATGCAATTAATAAACTTCCTAAAGCTTTATCAGGTGGTATGCGTCAGCGTGTATCCGTAACACGTGCTTTATCGATGAGTCCAGATGTAATTTTAATGGATGAACCATTAAGTGCATTAGATGCATTAACGCGTGGTACACTACAAGATGAAATCTTGAGTATTTGGAATAAGGATAAGAAAACAGCTTTATTGATTACAAACGATGTAGATGAGGGAATCTATATGGCTGATCGTATTATTCCATTACGTCCAGGTCCAAATGCTACCTTGGGTCCAGAATTCGCTGTAGAATTACAAAGACCAAGAGTTAAGACAGAATTAAATAGTAATGATACCTTTAAAAAATTAAGAAATTCTATTACAAATTATTTAATTCAGATCGGAGAAGAGCGTTCTAAAGGTTTAAGTAAGGAATATAACTTGCCAGATATTAAGCCTGTTTTAAGAACTAAGGTGTTCCAAGGAACACGAGTGTAAGGATCTGTCCAACAGTTCCAAAATCTAAAATTGAACTCATTATGAATAGTATTGAGTCAAAATTTTAAATATGGATACAACAATAAATACAAATACGGTAGACAACGGGTTGTTCAGTAACGACGTTATGTTGGATATCAATAAGGTTACTAAAATATACCCGACTCCCGCAGGAGATTACGTAGTTTTAGATGATCTAGATTTACAAGTTAAAAGAGAAGAGTTTATTTCTATTATCGGTCATTCGGGATGTGGAAAATCTACATTATTAACAATGATTGCAGGTTTAAATGAGATTTCTCGCGGTACAATCGTAGCAGATAATAAAACTGTAAAAGGAGCTGGGCCAGACCGAGCAGTTATTTTTCAGTCACCGAGTTTATTACCATGGTTAACTGCTTACGAAAATGTCATGATGGGAGTAAAGCAAGTATTTGCACATGGTACGAAAACAGATAGAAAAGAAATAGTAGAATATTATTTAGCAAAAGTAGGGTTAGAGGATTCTATGCACAAAGCTGCTAAAGATATGTCTCAAGGAATGCAACAACGTGTGGGTATTGCCCGTGCATTTGCTTTAAAACCTAAAGTTCTTTTGTTAGATGAGCCTTTTGGAATGCTAGACTCTTTAACTCGTGGAGAGTTGCAAGATGTATTGGTAGAGGTTTGGAACCAAGAAAAGATTACAGCTTGTATGATTACGCATGATGTGGATGAATCTATTTTGTTAGCAGACCGTGTAATTATGATGACATCGGGGCCACGCGCTAAAGTAGGAGATATCTTAGAGATTGATTTCGAACGACCAAGAAACCGTAAGGAGTTAATCGAGCATCCAGATTATTATAAATATAGAGAACATTTAATTAATTTCTTAGAGCATTAATATATGATGTCTAAGGTTTTAGTTCCTTAGTGTTATTTAAAGCATATCCTCGCAGTCAGTGTTTTAAAATCCTTTTTTCATTTTCATAATAAGAGTTTAGTGTTTAGACTTGCGAGGATTGTTTTATAACATGCGCTGATTTTTTTAAGTTTTTCAATACAAAGCAGTTCGAAAAAGAACTGCTTTGTTGGTTTTATGACAACTATCTTCCAGAGGTGTAATAGTTTGCTTGGAAATAGAAAGTTCTCTTTCTTGAATAACTCTTAAATCTACTATACTATAATTTTGTTAATCCATATTCCATATAAGAGCCGCAGCGCCAAGGATGGCTGGGTTTTTATCGATTAGTTCCGAAACTAGAAGTTTTACTTTTCCCTTGTAGACACTTAGCAAGTCTTCTTCTAAATATTGTCTTGTAGGTTCAATTAAAATATCACCACTTTTTACAAGTCCTCCAGTCATAAAAATTGCTTCAGGTTGAGAGAAGGCTACAAAATTGGCCAATGCAGTACCTAATATTTTTGCAGTGTAATCGAAAGTTTGTTGAGCTAAAAAATCTCCTTTATGCGCAGCTTCAGCAATAACTTCTCCTGTAATATTATCATAAGAAACTTCTCTAAGTGAGCTAGGATTCATGTATTTGCATTGCATGTAAAGGGCGGTTCTTCTTAGACCTGTTACAGAAACATATGCTTCTAAACCTCCACGAATTCCTAACCCGGTTAGGCGACCATCTCCTATAGTAAGATCTATATGACCTAATTCTCCGGCAAAACCATCGTAACCATCAACTAATTTTCCATTACAAAAGATTCCACCACCAAATCCTGTGCCTAAGGTTATTGTAATAAAATCTTCCATTTCTTTAGCGCCACCAAAAAGTTTTTCTCCGATAGCAGCTGCACTGGCGTCATTCATTAAGGATATAGGTAAATCGTAATATTGTTTTAAGGATTTGACTATCGGTAAAGAACCTTTCCAATTTAAATTTGCAGCATTTTCAATCGTACCATTTTTGCTAGATGCATTTGGGGCACCTATTCCAATACCAATGATGTTAAGGGTTTTGTTTAAATTAGAAATAGCTTCGATTTCTTTTGCCAAAGTTTTTATATAGTCTTCAAATTTTTCAAAACCACGAGTAGAGAAATTGTTTTCTAGATGAATTATTCCATCTTTACAAACTAATCCTAGTTTAGTTTTTGTACCTCCTATATCTATTCCTAATGCTACATTCATTTTTAAAAAGTTTGAATGAAATATACATTTCAGAAACCACTAAATATGTCAATTAACAAATTTTTGTGTAACCTTTATTAAAATAATAGTTTAGGCAATATTAGAAGTGTGATTTTTGTTCTTAAGTTGGAAGTGTGATTTTCTTACAAGCTATGTCTTTATAACGATACTCACTAGTATCTGAAAAGTTTTAAGTTTTAGAAATGATAGTTAGTGTTAGGTGTTTTATTTAGAGTGTTTTGTGGGTTTTTTGAAGCTAAAAACTTTAGAAAATATCTTTTCTAAGATGGATTGAAAAAGTCTTAGACAAAAACGTTCAATGTATTGATATATAAAAGTCTATTTTCTCTTCTCTTTCAGTGAAACGGTCTATATTCTAAAGTTTCGGATGCTAGTGATAGTTTTCAAGGGTAGTAGAAATTTGTAAGAGTTTTACCTTAACACTAACCAAAAATATTACTTTTTGGCGGTATGTGTTAAATATATGTTTTTTGCTTTTTTGTTCTTAGTAAGGAATAAGAATTTGTCAAAAACTAAAACATTATTAACCAATTGTTTTTTCGCAATTTTGTCCTTCTTAATATTTAGGGCATCTTTATAAAACTCTAGACTATTATAACGACCCCATTCTCTTTCAATTTGTAAGGCTTCGATATCTACTTTTGTAAGGTGTACGTAATTTGCCCTATCTGGAGTAAGAGTATGAAACTCGTCGTAAATACTTTTGGTAGATTCTTGGACAACGGGTGAATATCGAATTTCATAATCCACAACACGCTCTACACCGCTTTTAATGGTAACAAGTTGTTCAATTTCTTGTAAAGCTTTTTTTCTAGAATTAGCGATGCCTATATATGCACCGCCATCTATGGTTATAGCTTCCCATTTAAAAGCATGTGCAATTTTTTGAGCGAGTAGATTGGGAGCAAAAAGGGTTAAGATGGTCAAGGTTAGAACGATTTTTTTCATTTTAGATTGGGTTTAATTACTTGTATATCATAAAGTTACGATAAAATAGATCTATTGCATTTTTGATTCGATGAAATGCATGTTTTTTTAATATCGATTAACTTTTTGTAGGATTTTACTAACAAAAAACGAAGTAGTTGGTTGTTGTAATGCTAATAAATGAGTAGATAAGTGCTTTTTTCTTAAGAAGAATGGCTTTTTTTTTAAGCTTGTAGGACAATGTAGGAATTAAAAGTTTCTAGGATGAAACTTTTCTATGGTATCGCGTAAGTGAGAGTTATCTAAGTGTAAATAGATTTCAGTAGTCGTAATACTTTCGTGCCCCAGCATTTGCTGAATTGCTCTAAGGTCAGCTCCATTTTCTAAAAGGTGAGTGGCAAAGGAATGTCTAAATGTATGGGGGCTTACATTTTTTCGAATCGAGGACAGTTCGCAAAGTTGTTTTATAATCGTAAAAATCATTACTCGTGTTAGTCCTCTTCCTCGGCGGTTTAAAAAAACAGTATCTGTAAATTCTTGTTTGATGTTAAGTAGCGATCGATGTTCTTTTATATAGCTACTGATAAGTGTTTGGGTATAATCTGCTATAGGTATTAAACGTTGCTTATTTCCTTTACCAATAACTCTAATAAATCCTTCGTTAAAAAAAAGGTCAGATAATTTTAATGTAATTAACTCGCTAACACGAAGTCCACAACTATATAAGGTTTCTAGAATAGCATGATTACGATAGGCTTCTGCTTTACTAAAGTCTATAAGTCCTATTAGTTCATCGATTTCTTCGGTAGAAAGAGTGTCAGGCAGTTTCCTTCCGGTTTTTGGGCTTTCGATTAACTCAAGAGGATTTTCTTTTCGATACTTTTCGAAAATTAAGAAATCAAAAAAGCTTTTAAGTCCAGAAATAATTCTTGCTTGTGTACGAGCCTCCACCACTTTAGAGACTTCATAAATAAAACCTTGTATCGTTTCTTTTTCGACCGTTAAAGGAGAAATGTTTATTTCGTGGTGCTTCAAATAATTTAGAAGTTTTAAAACATCCCTCTGGTACGCCAGAATACTGTTTTCTGATAATCCTCGTTCTAGCTTTAGAAAATTAGTGTAGTCTTCGATGTAGTTGTTCCAGTTCAATGTTCTATTGTAGAATTAATAAAAAACAAATAGTATTATTACATTAGTGCAAAAATATACTTTAACAATGAAAAATTTAATTGTATTCGTAGTTGCAACTGTATTTGGTTTAGCTACAGTTAGTGCGCAAGATATTAAACCTTCTTTTGGGTTTAAAGCAGGAGCAGAATTTACACAGTTTGATACAGATGCAGACATAGATGATGCTACAGGTTTCCATGTAGGTGCTGTATTACATGTTCCGTTAGTTAAGAAATTTGGAATTCAACCCGAACTTATTTACAGTTTTTCAGATGTTGAAGATGCGTTTAAGATTTCTACAATTGATGTTCCTGTATTAGCTACATATAAACTCGCACCAGGTTTAAGAGTAAACTTAGGCCCTCAAATTAAAATAGATGCAGGCTCTAGTTTCGACAATGAAGAGTTTGCTAAAGCAGCAGGGGCAGAGTTTAATTCATTAAACTTTGATCTTTTAGCAGGTTTAGAATACAAGTTTCCAGTAGTAGGTGTTTTTGTGCAAGCTAGGTATCAGTTGGGTATAACAAATACAGTAGACAGTTCTAGAGGTGAGTTTGTTAGTGTAGACGAAGTAAAAGAAAACGGTTTTTTAGTTTCGGTAGGATATAGATTCTAAAATAACCTTGATAAAAGAATTTAAAAAACCAGAAATGAGAAATCATTTCTGGTTTTTTATTTTATAATAGTTAACCCAGATTATGCAATAGAAGATTCATTATACCATGTAACCATAACTATACTCTACTGAAATAGAGGAAGTACTTGTTTTTATTCTGGTTTTAAGTCTCTTTGCAAAGTTCTATTGCATAATTAGGGTTAAAGAAATTACATTTGTTACATATTATTGAATTATGAAATTACTGATATTAAATGGGCCTAATCTAAATCTACTTGGAACTCGTGAACCAGAGATTTATGGAGGGGTAACCTTTTTGGATTATTTCGAAGAATTAAAAGCTCAATTTTCGAGTGTAGAATTGGATTATAAGCAATCGAATCACGAAGGTGATTTGGTAACCGAGATTCAGAAGTCACAAGGAGTATACAACGGAATTGTTCTAAATGCAGCAGCATATACACACACTTCGGTAGCTATAGGAGATGCTATAAAAGCAGTTACTACTCCTGTGGTAGAAGTGCATATATCGAATACTTTTGCTAGAGAGGCTTTTCGCCATAACTCTTATATATCACCAAATGCCAAAGGGGTGATTCTTGGTTTTGGGTTAAAAAGTTATGCTTTAGCGATTCAAAGCTTTTTATAGAAAATCATTGGTGTCCAATTAAAGTTTTTCTATAATTAGTGGAGTTACAACCTGAGTTGTATTCAGAAAAAGATAAAATTAGAATTAGAGAATTAATAACTAAAAACCATTGGATAACCGAGGAGGGGAATAATTTAAAAGGAATGATTAAAAATTCTGATTTTAAAGAATAAAGTAAAATGAAAAATGCATTAACTAGCTATGTAAGCTATTCCTACTCAAAGACAAGTAACATTCCTAATTACTATCTGCAATAGATATAGAATGCCATATATCTAATATTGAAATAGAAGCTAAAACAGTAAGTAAAAAAGAATGAACGGATTTAAAATTTTAGCAATTAGACCATTAAAAGATTGTAGAAAACAATTTTTGAAGAATTTAAATGCAGGTGAGATTTATAAACTCTATCAAGACTATGATTTTATTATAGGTGAAAAAAAAGATAGAGTTATAGAAATTCAGAATAGAGGAAATATTCCGGACAGTCTTTATGGTGAAAATGTCAATATTTCAGCAATTGTTGGAAAGAACGGTAGCGGGAAAAGTAGTGTTGTTGAGCTTTTTAGCACTTTTATTTTTTGTTTATCTAAACAATTAGATTTAATAAACATAAATGATTTTAAGGAACATCATAGACTAAATAAAGATGATCAGAAAAGATTAGACAATGAATTAGAAAACTTCAAATTATTTGAATGTGAAGTTTATTTTTTAGCTAATAGTAATATTTATTGTTTAACTAAGAATAGATTTGGTTTTGAGCAAGTAACATTTGAAAATACTAATAATAGTACTAAAAATATATTTAGAGCAGATCTAAAACAAATTTTAAGGATATCCGAAATTAAATTAGAATCGGATAAAATTAAATTTCTTAGAGAATCTTTTTTCTATTCAATTTTAGCTAACTATTCATTGTACGGATTAAACACCAATGAAACAGGAATTTGGTTAAGGTCTATTTTTCATAAAAATGATGGTTACCAAACACCAATTGTTTTGAATCCAATGCGAACAGAAGGCAAGATTGATATAAATAGATTAACCGACTTATCTAAATCTAGATTGTTGGGAAATGTTTTTATGAAATTAGAAGATGGACAAAAAGAGAAAGATAGTTTACGCAGTTTAGTTAATGATAAAATTGTAAATAAGTTATTATTAAAGCTAGATTACAGAAAGTTTATTGTTGTAGGAGAGGATAGTTTAAAACCAAAACAGAATGCAGGTTACATATTAGATTTAGGAGAAAAATCTATTTATTTAGAATATACTGAGAAATATAAAAAGACACATTTCTATTTATTAATTGAAGCTTTTTATCCAAATAAAGACCTTAAAGATCTTCGATTTAGTAATAGTAAAATAAAAAAAATCGCAATTGAGTATATTTTAAAAAAAGCTTTCGATATCATTAGTAGATATCCACAATTTTTAAGATACAAGAATAAAATTTTTAGAGCTAATCATAAAAAAGAAACAGTAAAAAATGGATTCAAAAGTTTGTCCAATGATTTTACCCATAGTACTTTCAAATTAAGGCAAGCTCTAAATTTTTTAGTCCATGATTTTTATGAGTTTAAAAATGAAACTGAAAAAGTTTTTTTGCTTTCAACTACTTTAAATAATGGAATAACTGATATTATTAATCAAAAGGTTAATCATTTTTTAAACAAAGAACTTAAAGATAATAAGCAGTTATGGGACATTCAGCCTGATATTAGTGATCTAGAGCGAAATAATAATGACAGTTATAATAGACAAAATTTAATAAATTATTTGCCTCCTTCATTTTTTGAAATTGATTTTGAATTTAAAGAAAAAGGGTTTTTTAAAGATTTAAGTTCTGGAGAAAAACAAATGATTTATAGTATAAATTCAATTATCTATCATATAAATAATCTTAATTCTATTTATTCTTT
>CALFUO010000015.1 GCA_937929895.1 uncultured Aquimarina sp. | reverse complement strand
TTTACCTATAATAATGCTTTTACCGAAGATATTTCTAATGTAATAGCTGCAGCTACTAATCCTAGTTGTTACGGAGACTTAGGTGTTATTGATGTAACCAGTACCATAGGAAATAATCCAGAGATGAATCTAGTTGTCTATGAACTATATCTTGGAACTGATTTAGTAAATAGGATTGAAAAGACAACTAATTTTGGGGTAGCAAAGTTTGAAAATGTTATTCCAGGTACTTTTCGTATGCCAAATGACTATACAGTAGTGGTGACCAATAATTTCGGTTGTACTGATTCAGATACGGTAGCTATAGAAGAACCACAAGTTTTAGAATTTGAAGTACCAGAAGAGTTGATTGCTATTTCTTGTCAGCCAAGAATTGCTGCACTTGGAGAAACGGCCCAGTATGAGTTTGAAGCCATGGGAGGTATGGCACCTTATACTATAGATGTTTTAAATGAAGATCCAACAGTAGTTAGTAGCCCTACAATAAGAAGTGTAGCAGGTTCATTTCCTGGATTACTTGTAAATACTACAGTAGCTATTGAGTTAACTCCAGGTGAAAACTTCATAAGAGTGACTGATGATAATGATTGTATTGCCTTTACACGTATTGTAGTCGGCGATGCACCATTACCAATCAATTATGATATAAACTTTGAACTCGATATTCTTTGTCCGGATCAAAAAGGATTCGCTGATTTAGATGGTGCAGTTAGAGGTGGTGTTGGTAATTATGAATACGATTTAGTATTGTTAGATCAGTCTACGAATATCGAAATTGAATCTACTTTAACAGACGTTAATACAAGACTAGGGTTAATAGGTACAGATGCTATTATTCGTGATACTTCTAGAGAGACGCTATTTACCAATATGCCTGGTTTACGTCAGTTTAAACTACCTCTAGGAAGTCTACCAGATACTGCAGTATATGCATATCGTGTTTCTTCTGGAGACTGTGATCCTGTATACCGAACGTTTGATTTTGATGATCGTATTATCGAATTTACAGTAGAGTCCGAAAGACCATCGTGTGCTGGACAACCAGATGCATCGATCACAGTAAACATATCTAATACTACAGACTTCGGTAATTATACAGTGGCTATTACCAGAGAAGATCCTGTTAATGAGTTTAGACTAGCCAATAAGATTGCAAGATTTTATGTGTTGAATGGAGCTACAGCTAGTAGACAGATTTTCTTTGACAACCTATTACCTGGTAATTATCAGGTGTCCGTATTATCTGATGAAGGGTGTGCTGTTTTAGATGAAATAGAAATTGAGGACAAAAAAGATTTAGTGATTAATGAAGTCCTAGGTACAAGAAGTACGGTTGACTGTTACGAGGAACCATCAGGGATAACGATTCAGTTTGAGGTAGAAGGTGGCACACCACCTTATTTCTATCAACTGATTCCTGTTAATGGAGAAGAACCTTTTAGACCAGAATTAAATGTTTGGGGAATTGCCGATATGGTACCATTCGATCGTACAAATCCAAATGGACCAGGTTTCTACATTACTCTAAATGAGAATACAATAGATCTAAATAAAGAGTATGAAGTTTATATTATTGATACGGGTAATGGTTTCGTTGAAAACCTAGAAGCAGCAAACCCTTTAAATAATGATACTAATGGCCTTGACGAAAATGGAGTCCGAGATGGAAGTAATGACCCTTCGGATGACGTATACGAATTTGATATTAATAATGCAAATACTATACTACCAGAAGATGTTTGTAAACAGATTAGTCTCCCTTTTTCTTTTGATGTGCCTATTTTAAACCAGTATGATATACAACCGTTATTTGATTGTGATGATCAAACTTATGATTTACGTATTATAGTACCAGAAGAGTTAGGGTTAGATGAAGAAAAGCTTACATTCATCGCTTATCAAGATAGTGGAGATGGTATAAACTTTGTCGAAATACCATTAGGAAGATCTAACCCTGCTAACTTAGAAAAGAGAAATTTAATAGAAAACGTGCCTGCTGGATCATTTACTTATGTTGGATTACGTTACCAAAAACCAGACGATACATTCTGTCATACTTTTGATACTGATATATCGAATCCTAATCAGTTTAGTGTAAATAGAAATACGTTTATAGGAGAAGGCGTTAATTTAAGTTCGTCCTTAGCCTTAGACTTTAAGGAAGATTTCGATGATATTAAGACAGTAGAGAATGCTCCATTCATAGGTATTGTAGGGTTAAATCAGTATCGTATAGAGGGAGTAAATGGATTTGGCCCCGATACTTATTCATACGACATCGAACATATTGATGGGTCGCTAAGTGTACCTGTTTCTACTAATGGTGAATTTGAAATTACAGAAACGGGAACTTATAGGTTGACAATTAGGACAACTACAAGCTTTTTATCTAAAAGAGGTGCTTTAGTCCCTCAAGAATGTATTGTAGAAAGAATTGTTTTAATTGAATTTATAAATATTGAAATTCCAAATGTATTTTACCCAGATAGTAATGGAGATATAGGCCAGGATCGCTGGTACCCAGATCAGATTATCTTTGATTTTGATAATAACAATATCAATGATCCTATCGAAGATTATAAGGATATGGAAGTCATGATCTTTGACCGTTATGGTAGATTGATTAAAGAATTTAAAGGAATACAAGATAGAACTACTGGTGGTGGTTGGGACGGAACCTACGATGGTAAACGTATGCCAAGTGGAGATTATTGGTTCTTAATTAAGTTGAATGATGATAATAATAGAGAATTTACAGGCCACTTTACGTTATATCGTAAGAATGGTAACTAGTAGATAGCAAGAGGTATGAAGAATTTGATAAAATATTTTTTAGGGTTATGTCTTGCTTCTCAAGTGATTGGTCAAGAGCAGACACTGCCTGTTATTAATCAGTACATAGCAGATAATCCTTTCTTGTTATCAGCATCCTATGCTGGTATTGGAGACTGTTGGCAAGCACGTTTTACGGGTTTCGAACAATGGGTAGGTTTGTCTGATGCGCCTTCTACACAGTCTTTATCTATAGATGGTAGAATTGCGAATAGAACTGGTATTGGAGCTATAATTTTTAATGATAGTAATGGTTTTACAGATCAAAAAGGGGTTCAATTATCCTTTGCACATCATTTAACTTTATCTGAATATAGAAGGCAGTATCTGTCTTTTGGGATTAGTTATAAATTGCAACAGTTTACAATTAACAGTGCAGAGTTCAATAACCAGATCGGAGGAACCTTGGGTTCCGTTGGTGATATTCAACGAACAGATAATAATTTTGATGTAAGTGTACTTTACCGTCATCAGTCTTTCTTTATTAGTGCGAATGCTATTAATCTTTTAAACAAGGACGTTCTAGACTTCAATACATTCGAACCAGCTCAAATTCAAAGTTACTATGTGTACTCGGGATTTACCTTTGATAACTATATTAAGGAAATTCAATATGAGCCTTCATTCTTGTATAGAAGGTTTGGTGGAGATCAACGTTCTACTTTAGATGCAAATTTTAAGATAAGGAAATTCTATCAGGATAGTTATTTCTGGGCAGGGGTTACCTTAAGGGGGTTAATAGATCAATCTTTTAAACCTGTAACGGTATCTCCACTAGTTGGAATCAAGAGGCAGAAATTTTACTTTGCTTACGGATATCAGATCAATACTAACGAGTCTTTAGCGTTAACTGCTGGCGGTTCTCATTTGGTAACATTGGGTATCGATTTTGCGTGTAAAAAGAGTACTTGTGGTTGTACTTTTTAATATAACATTTGTGTGATACGAACATTGAGCGAAGTCGAAATGTATCTGCAAATTTCGGCTACGCTCAGTCTTCGTACTTAATGTTACCATAAGTATTTTCGGATAACTCTAATACCCCATAGCATCACGAACTCTTTGTAGAGTTACATTAGCGACTTCAGTTGCTTTTTTAGCACCGATTTGAAGCGCTTCTTCAACTTCTGAAGGATTACTTACATAATGATCGAAACGAGCTCTTATATCACCGAATCTTTCTAAGATTAATTCGAATAAAGCTTGTTTTGCATGTCCATACCCAAAGTTACCACCAAGATATTTAGCTCTAAGGTCTGCAATCTGATCTTCAGAACCTAAAATCGTGTATAAAGCAAAAACATTACAAGTATCAGGGTCTTTAGGTTCTTCTAATGGAGTAGCATCGGTTACGATACCCATCACTTGTTTGCGCAATTTCTTTTCTGGTAAAAAGATATCAATCACATTTCCTTTAGATTTACTCATTTTACCTCCATTGGTACCAGGTACGTACATGGTATTTTCCGAGGTAGTAGCTTCTGGTAATACAAAAATCTCTTTCCCCACCTGTGCATGGATGCGAGACGCTACATCACGAGTCATTTCTAGGTGTTGTAATTGATCTTTGCCTACAGGTATAAATTCAGCATCGTACAATAATATATCCGCAGCCATTAGCATAGGATACGTAAACAATCCTGCATTAATATCAGAAAGACGATCTGCTTTATCTTTAAAAGAATGTGCCAGAGTTAGCCGTTGGTATGGGAAATAACAGCTTAAGTACCAGTTTAATTCTGCTACTTGCGGAATGTCACTTTGTTTGTAAAAAACAGTTTTAGATATATCTAAACCACAGGCTAACCATGCGGCAGCGGTATGAAAAGTATTTTCTCTAAGCGTTTTAGCATCCTTAATTTGAGTTAACGAGTGCATATCTGCAATAAATAGATACGACTCGTTTTTAGGATCTTTTGCCATTTCGATGGCTGGTAAAATTGCGCCTAAAATATTTCCCAAATGAGGAATACCTGTACTTTGTACCCCAGTTAAAATTTTTGCCATAGTGCTTAGTTTTCGAGCGCAAAGATATTTAAGCTATGGGCTTTAAGCAATACACAATAAGCTTTATATTTCAAACGAAATTGATTACATGAAAAAGTTGTTTTATATCCTTTGGCGATCTTGGTTTTACATCATGATGGCATTGCCGTTGATTGTTGCCTTTCCTTTATTGTTGATTACTACTTCTCGAGCAGATTGGTATCCTTACTTTTTTAAGCTGGCTCGATTTTGGGCGAAATGGGTATTGTATACCACAGGTTTTATCCCGTTAAGGAAAGATGGTATTTTTCTTAGAAAAGGGGAGAGCTTTATGTTGGTAGCAAACCATACTTCTATGTTAGATGTGATGTTGATGCTGTATACGGTTAAAAATCCATTTGTTTTTGTGGGGAAGAAAGAATTGGTGAAAATTCCAATATTTGGATTCTTCTATAAACGTAGTTGTATTCTCGTAGATCGTAATAGTCCTCAAAGTAGAAAAGAAGTATACGATCAATGTCAAGATCGTATTGCACAGGGATTAAGTATCTGTATCTTTCCTGAAGGTGGTGTTCCCGACGATGAATCTATTGTCTTAGATGAATTTAAAGATGGGGCTTTCCGTATGGCTATCGAGCATCAGCTGCCGATAGTACCTTTGGTGTTTCCAGATAATAAAAAACGGTTTTCTTATACTTTTTTTAGTGGTAGCCTTGGGAGAACTAGATCTTATATCCTAAAAACTATGGAGACAAAAGGATTCTCTTTAAAGGATAGGAAAGTCTTAAAAGATGAGATAAGGCACATGATTTTGGAGAAACTTAGGGTAACTATTCGAGAGACTTAAGATATTCTTCAAAACCTTCTACAGTTTTACCATTCATTACATCATACTCACCAATCTTAGTACGTCGAAGAGCTGTTAAGTGCCCACCAGATTGTAATGCTTTTCCGAAGTCATGGGCTAAGGATCTGATATAGGTTCCTTTACTACATACTACGCGAAAGTCAACAGCATTGTTTTCTATTTTGGTTATTTCGAATTCCTCGATGGTAATTTTTCTAGGTTTTATTTCGACTTCTTCTCCTTTACGAGCGTATTCGTATAGACGTTTTCCATCTTTTTTCAAGGCTGAAAAAACGGGGGGAAGTTGATCGATCTCTCCAATAAACTGTGCCGTAGCTTTGTGAATTAGTTCGTCTGTGATATGATCGGTTGGAAAGGTAGCATTGATCTCTGTTTCTAAATCATACGATGGAGTTGTAGATCCTAATTGAATCGTACCTGTATATTCTTTGATTTGTCCTTGGAGATCATTTATGGTCTTGGTAGCTTTTCCGGTACATATCAGTAATAATCCTGTGGCTAATGGGTCTAAAGTCCCAGCGTGTCCGACTTTTATTTTTTTGATACTGAATTGTTTTCGAATTAACCAACGAAGTTTGTTAACTACCTGAAAAGAACTCCACTCTAAAGGTTTGTCGATTAGTAAAACTTGTCCTGATAAAAAATCTTCTCCGTTCATGCCTTTGCTAAATATGCTGTTGCAAATAAAGGGACAATCTAGGTTTAATACAATTGCAATTGACAAATTGTATTATGTATGGTTTTGTGTTAGAGATTGCAGAGGAAATCCCACAGGGAGCGATAGCGAACCGAGGAATTGTAACGGAAAGCTCGACCCTTAGCGTTAGCGATAGGGTAACACCCAAGGCTCTAAATGAACTATAGTGGACTGAAGGTACTATATTCTGGTTATATCAGAATGTCTTTTTTTGTAAAGCTATAAGCTAAGTCAGCATACAGATTAATACTTACAGCTTTAGGAAACTTACGGTAATTGCGATAATACCAACAATGGCACAGTAGATCGAGAAATAAGTGAGCTTACTTTTTTTGACTAAAGCGATCATCCATTTACAGGCAAAATAACCACTAATTAAGGCAGCAACGAACCCTATTCCCATTGCTGATGTATTTTCACTTTGCAGGTTAAGATCACCGCTTAAAATGTCTTTTCCGATTTTTCCTAAAATTAGTGGAAGTACCATTAAGAAAGAGAAACGAGCTGCTTTGGTTTTGTCATTTCCTAATAGTACGGAAGTCCCGATCGTAGAACCACTTCTTGAAATTCCTGGTAGTATGGCAATGGCTTGCGCAATACCAATAACTATTGCATTGGGAAAGCTAACAGACTTTTCAGTACTTTTTGCTTTGTCAGCTAGCCATAAGAGTACAGCTGTAATCAGAAGCATAAAACCAACGAATAGTATTTTACCACCGAATAGTTGCTCTAGTTCTTCTTCGAAGACAAGCCCTACAAAAGCTGCTGGTAAGGTAGAAAGCATAATTTTGGCAACGAACTGGGTTTCTTCGTTCCATTTGAATTGAAATAATCCTCGGAATATCTCTATAATGTCTTTTCTAAAAACAATTATCGTACTAATGGCAGTTGCAAAATGAAGTACAACTGTAAAAAGTAAAGATTCTTCGCCAACAGAAGTATCGCCTAAAATGGCTTTCCCTAGCTCTAGATGTCCGCTAGAAGATACGGGCAAAAACTCAGTTAATCCTTGGATGATTCCAAGAATCACTGCATCGATAGTTTCCATACAATTAGTTTGAAGTTAGCTTAGTTTTTGCGCAAAATAGCATAAACTTCGATACCAAACCCAATTAAAACAAGGGTAGGGGCAAGACGAATTCTTCGGAAACTGTAAAGAGCTGGATTAAAGACATTAGGGTCATCACTACCTCCGCCAGACATAAGGATAAAACCTAGTGCAATAACGCCAAGACCGATGAGCATGAATTGATAGTTTTTCTTTCCAAAAACAAAATCTTGTTTTAGTGGAGTCTCTTGTTTTTTATCTTTTGCAGCCATTATTCTTTTATTTCATTAAAAATGAATGTGCCATTTAACGTTATTCTAGAGATATGCGGATATACGCTGTCTGTCGTTAAAGGCGTCCATTTGTTTATGTAATGCAATGTAATTTCTTTTTCTAAAATAGCTTGTTCTACTTCAGAAAAATCTAATTGATGTCTTCTTTGAAAGCTTTTGACATAGTAGTGGTGTGGATCATTTGTCAAAGTGATGTAAAGATCCCCTTCTTTTTTTGAAACAGAGATGACTTTTCCTTGTGTTGGAGCAACATCGTCTAAAGTCACATTTCGAATAGGTCTGAATGTGATAAAGGCCAGATAGAAAAAGGCAAAAGTCAGTAAAATTAGAAATCCTAAATAAATCTTTTTGAACATAATCTAGTAATACAATTCGTCTGTTTGTAGTCCTAAAAATCTTGAAGTGGCAAAGAAGGTACTTAACCAAGTAATGAAAATACCGAGCACAACAATGCCTCCAAATACACCAATAAGTAATAATTGATTTTCAAAGAAGTAAAGATCAGGAAAGCTTTTATCTAGGTAATACAGTACAGTAAACATTCCGATCACGGCAAGAATACAAGCAATTACTCCAAGCTTAAGATTCAATCGGATAAAAGGTCTACGGATGAAAGCTTTGGTTGCACCCACCATTTGCATAGTTTTAATCGTAAATCGTTTTGCATAGATCGTTAGTCTAATGGAATGGTTTATTAATAAAACAGTAATAAGTGCTAAAACTCCACTAATGATTAGCATCCAAAAACTAATTTTTTGAATGTTGTTATTTAATAAATCTATAAGCGGTTTATCGTAAGATACTTCTTCGACGAATTTATTCGAAGTGATCGTGTCTACTAAGGTTTCGATACTCGAGCTTGATACATAATCAGCATTAAGGAAAACATCAATTCCATTTTGAAGGGGATTAGTGCCTAAGAATTGTACGAAGTCCTCTCCGATAGCCTTGCTATGTTTTTTTGCAGCTTCGTCTTTAGATATATAAACGGTATTCCTAATCTCTGGAGACAGTTTTAAGGCTTTCGTTAGTTGAATTACTTCGACTTCCTTGGTACTATCTTTTAAGAAAACAGAAATGGCAATTTTTTCTTTAAAGTGATCTGTTACTTTTTTACTATTCACTAGCAATATTCCGATAAGACCAAGCATAAAAAGAACTAGTCCTATACTAAGGATTACCGAAAAGTACGAGGATAATAATCTTCGCTTATAATATTTTTCAAACTTTGAAGCCATAGAATGCTCGTTTCAGATATACAAAAATATGTATTCTTATCGATAAGTGTACCCTTGTACTACTAAGTAATAGTTGATATTGTTATAGTAAAAATTAGATTTCGAAGTTAAGAAGTCATTTAAGAGTTCATTATCTATAAGATTTACATCTTTACTTTTTAAATAAAGAATAGTTATTTGTTTAAAATTAACCTTTAGGTTAGTGTTATAATGAAGGTAATTTTATGAAAACCCATACTGAACTCAGTATACAATTGTTTCATGTTTGTAGGGTATATGTGGCTTTCGAGTTTCATTAATGGAGGATTTAATAAAAAAAAGGTATGTTTTCACATACCCTTTTGCCCCAAATCTACCATGAACTTAACCTACTTATGTTATGGTAGTGTAAATATAAAATGCTTTTGCCATTAACTGAAAGTTTTTAGACGAACTGTCCAATATATTAGTTAAAAGGCTAAACAATTGATTGTTAATCGTTTATTAACAGTCGTTCATATCACTTAATAATTAATAAGCTCTAGCATCATTTCCTTCATAAAAATTAATAAAGGCTTTATTAACAACTCTGTTTCCACCTGAAGTTGGGTAGTTTCCTGTAAAATACCAGTCTCCTAAATTTTCAGGACATGCTTGGTGTAAATTATCTACAGTTTGGTAGATGATTTTAACATCAGCAGTAACATCATCTTCTGTTAATAATTCAGCAATCTTATCACTAATTTGTTGATCTGTAAAACCTGCATAGATTTCGTTTACGTGATTGACCACATCATTATCATTTAGGCCTTCTTGTGCTTTACACTTTTGGTATACTTCGTCTACCACTCTATAATTGTTATTGTCTTTTAGTAATGCTAAAGCAGCTCTAAAGGCTATTAAACCTTCTAACTTAGCCATATCGATACCATAACAATCAGGAAAACGAATCTGAGGTGCAGAAGAAACCACAACAATTTTCTTAGGATTCAGACGATCCATCATTTTGATGATACTTTTCTTTAAAGTAGTACCACGAACTATACTATCGTCTATAATTACTAAGTTATCTTCAGGTTTTACAACTCCATAAGTAACATCGTATACATGTGCTACTAAATCGTCACGACTACTATCTTCTGTAATAAAAGTTCTCAACTTAGCGTCTTTGATGGCGATTTTTTCAGTACGAATTTTACTAGAAAGTATTTCAATAAGTCTTTCGTCCGATAGATTATCTTTTTCTGCTAAGATTGTATCTCCTTTCTGCTTATTTAATTCATCTTGTGCAGCTTCGACCAAACCGTAGAAGGAAGTTTCTGCGGTATTTGGAATAAAAGAAAAAACAGAATTGACCGTATCATGATCGATTTCTTTTAATACCTGTGGCATTACCAAACGGCCTAATTCTTTACGTTCTTGGTATATCTTTGCATCACTACCTCTAGAGAAATAGATACGCTCGAAAGAACAAGCTTTTCTTTCTAAAGGTTCTATAATTTGCTCGATAGATGTTTGCCCGTCTTTTTTTGTAATTAGAGCATTACCAGGTTCTAATTCTTGAACAGCTTCGAAAGGTACATTGAACACTGTTTGAATAACTGGTCTTTCGGATGCAACGACGACTACCTCATCATCTTGATAGTAGTATGCTGGTCTAATACCAGCTGGATCACGCAATACAAAAGCATCACCATGTCCAATCATACCGGCCATAGCATAACCACCATCCCAACGTTTCGAAGCTTTCTTTAAGATTTTGGAAATATTTAAACGCTTTGCAATTTCAGGAGATGCGGTAACTTTAGTATATCCTTCTTTCTTTAACTTTTTGTACAGTTTAGAAACTTCTCCGTCTAAGAAATGACCGATCTTTTCCATTACTGTAACCGTATCTACATTCTCTTTAGGATGTTGACCTAGGTCAACCAATCTTTGAAATAGCTCGGTATTGTTAGTCATGTTAAAGTTACCAGCAACGATTAAGTTACGGTGCATCCAGTTATTTTGACGCAGAAAAGGGTGCACACTCTCGATAGAGTTTTTACCATGGGTACCATAACGAACATGACCTAAGAACACCTCACCTACGTAAGAAACATTTTCTTTTAACCATTTAATGTCATCAATCTGCGCATTAGGGCTGGTCATTTTTTCGTTGATACTTCCATTTATTTTTTTGAAAATATCTTGAATCGGTGTGGCTTCGTTCGAACGTACTCGACTAATATAACGATGTCCAGGTTCCATATCTAGTTTAATGCTTGCTAGTCCCGCTCCATCTTGGCCTCGATTGTGTTGCTTTTCCATCAATAGATACATCTTGTTCAGTCCGTAGAATGCTGTACCGTATTTCTCTTTGTAATATTCTAGAGGTTTTAAAAGTCTTACAAATGCTATTCCGCATTCATGTTTAATTGCATCACTCATAAGTCCTGTACTTCCTGGTCGTTAAATATTATAGAATAAGTTACTCAAATTTTATTTTAAATCAATCTCGAATTGCGTCAATGATTTAAATTGCATTAAACGCTTTCTGATTTCTTCTTTATTTAAGGTTTGCATACGTTCTGTACCAAACTTTTCTACACAAAAAGAAGCTAAATTAGATCCATGTATAATTGCCGTTTTCATATTCTCGAAAGAATAATCTTCTGTAGCAGCTAAATATCCTGTAAATCCACCTGCAAAAGTATCTCCCGCACCTGTTGGGTCGAATACTTCTTCAAGAGGAAGGGCAGGAGCAAAGAATATTTCTTGATCTTCGTTAAAGATTAAAGCACCGTGCTCTCCTTTTTTAATTACGACATATTTAGGACCCATTTCCGAAATCACCTTCGCAGCTTTCACCAAAGAATATTCACCACTTAACAATCTTGCTTCTTCGTCGTTAATAGTTATGACGTCAACTTTAGTAATAACTTTCTTGAGGTCTTCTAAAAATGGAGCTTCCATCCAGAAATTCATAGTGTCTAACACTATAAGTTTTGGTTTGGTAGTCATTTGTTCGATAACCGAAAGCTGTACTAATGGGTGAAGATTCCCTAACATTACCACTTCGGCATCTTTAAAATCGTCAGATACTTTGGGTTGAAATGTTTCTAAGACATTTAACTCTGTGATCAAAGTATCACGAGTATTCATGTCATTGTGATAGCGACCACTCCAGAAAAAAGTTTTACCTCCATCAACAACTTCTAAACTAGAAAGGTCAATGTTTTTAGAACTAAGTAAGTCGATATGTTCTTGTGGGAAATCGTCGCCAACTACAGAAACAATGGTTGAAGAGACGTTGAAATGAGACGCTGATAAACCTATGTAGGTGGCTGCACCACCTAAAATTTTATCAGTTTTACCAAACGGGGTTTCTATTGCATCGAAGGCCACCGTTCCTACGATTAGTAGTTTACTCATAAAAATAGCATCTAATGATAGTGCAAAGATACCGCTTCTTTTTTGTCAGATGACTTTTTGTTAAAGATTTTGTAAACTGTTACCAATTGAAGCTTCAATATAAAACAAGATAGAAAGGCCTTGAAATCTATTGAATTTACAACAATATGTTAGAATTAATGAATTTTAAGGACTCATTTCGTTAATATCTTCTATAATCTTTTAGTCGTTAGAGGATCATTTTTTAACTGCTTAGAAATTTTTTTTAATAGGATATACGTATTTATTTATTGAATTTTAAGATTATCACTTAAACCTTTTCGTAAATAAAGAGTCTAAGTTTATAAATACATTGCAAATATTTTTTTATAACTTTATTAATCAGTTAGTTAAATATTTTTTATATGAAATATCTTCTTTACCTTTTAATATGCATGAGCCTTAGTATTTGGGCTTGTAGTTCGGATTCATCGGACACCACTACAACTACAGGAAACGATACAAATCAAACAGACACAAGTAACACCAATACCGATAATACCTCTGGTGATACTAATAATAATACTAATACAGATTCTTGTGTAGATCAGATTGCAGAAAACCCAGAGCGAGGCGCTTGTGATCAAACCTTACCTGATACGCCTTCTTTCAGCCAATCCGTTTCAGGAAGCACGCGTTCTATAAGTTCTAATAATATTCCTAAACACATGGTAGGACTTTTCGGTGGAGGGCAAGGAAGTTTGAACCCTAATGCTATTAGTGCACAGAATTCTAGTTATTCTATTACGACAAATCCACAAGTTGCAGCAAGCCTTACGCCACTGTTGAATTCTTCTGGAACAGGGAGACAAGGACCACAGTATGCTTTCGGAATTTTATTGAATGGAGTAGAATTAGATCCGATTGCGGCCGAACCATGGCCACATACTAGAGATATGTCTGACCCAAATTTGAACTGGGAGTGGAATTTAGAGGCGTTAGTGGCCCTATTAGGATTAGACTGTAATAATGCACATGTGCAACCTAATGGGAAATACCATTACCATGGTTCGCCAGTTTTATATCTAAAATCGATAAATATACCATGTAACAAAATGACCTTGATTGGATATGCTGCAGATGGTTTTCTTATTTATTATAAATATGCTTATACCAGTGCTAGCGATGCTACAACAGATGTAGTAGCTATGACTTCTAGCTATCGTTTGAAATCAGGGAATCGACCAGGTGATGGAACGACTGCTCCGAATGGTGCTTACGATGGTGAATATTCTAACGATTATGAATACGTCGATGGTTTAGGAACATTGGGTGAAGCGAATGGAAGAGTAGGGGTTACTCCCGAATATCCAGAAGGAACTTTTTACTATGTGATTACGGACGATTTCCCAAGTGTACCTCGTTATTTCAAAGGAACACCATCCAATGATTTTGCAATTGGAGGAGGAGCATGATAAGGTTTTTAATCCTACTAAGTGCTCTCTTGATTAGATTCCAAATACACGCCCATAGTGTTACCAAGGTACTCTACGATTTTAAACAGAATGATAAAAGCATTACTGTGGAAGTAGACTTGCCTTGGACACTGAAATACGAACTGGAAACTTTCGATACTTCTTTAAAGACGGAAAAGACAAGAGAGAATTTTAATCGAATATTAAAGAATTATATAGCGGAGCATTTAGAGTTGACAGACGTTTTTGGAAATCCTATAGTTTTAGTATCTGTAGAAAAGGATCACACGCCAAAAGAGCATTTACATGGAGAAGCTTATGTGTTTGGTTTTGAAAATAAAAAGATCCAAAAGATTAAGAATAACATGTTCTGTTTAACAGTGCCTAAACAGAAAAATGTAAATAAGCTTTTTATTAAAGTAAAGCCTAGTTGTCTGTTTACCACCTGTAATGCACCTGTAGCAGAACTCCTTAATTCTAAAGACTATAGCATGTGGATTGTCATCATTTTGATCACTATAGTAGTTACGGGATTAATATTGAATAAAAAAATAAGTTCCTAACCTAGGAAACCCAGAATACGATTTTCGGATAAGAAATTCGTATAAAACACCTAACTCTAAAAATTAACCCATGAAAAAGTATATCTACCTTTTCGGTCTAAGTTGCTTTCTTTTTTTTACTGCTTGTAGCAGTGATAGTACCGAAGACACAACACCGACTGATTCGACAACCGATACTTCTGAAACAGATAATACAATCGGTGAAGAAAATAATAATGATCCAGATCCAGTAGTGGTTCCGAGTTCGAAGCCTAATATCTTATTGATTATAGCCGATGATATGGGGATTGATGCTACCCCAGGATATGAAGTGGGAACCTTAAAACCTAATATGCCAAATTTATCTAAGTTGCTGAATGCGGGTGTAAAATATACCAATGTATGGAGTGCTCCTGTATGTACGCCAACACGAGGAGGTATGATTACTGGGAAGTATGGTTTTAGGACAGGGATTACTAAGGTCGATGCTCCTTTGAGTCTTACAGAAACTACCTTACAGAAATTGGTGCGAGATGGTTCTGATTATGAAACAGCCGTTGTCGGTAAGTGGCATTTAGAGAGAGATGCGGACCATCCCAATGATGTTGGTGTAGGGTATTATGCAGGATCTTTAAGGGGTGCAGTGACAGACTATTCGAATTGGACCTTAACGACTAATGGAGTGGAAACTAATACTACAGAATACATAACATCCAAGTATACCGATTTGGCGAGGGATTGGATTGCAGCACAAGACAAAAGTAAACCGTGGTTTTTATGGTTAGCACATAATGCTCCTCACTCCCCATTTCATTTACCTCCCGTAGATTTACACGACCGTGATGATTTACCTACAGATCAAGCGAGTATAGATGCCAATCCACAATCGTATTATTTTGCTATGATCGAATCTATGGATCATG
>CALFUO010000014.1 GCA_937929895.1 uncultured Aquimarina sp. | reverse complement strand
TGAAAGTGCTTTAGACAAAGCAGATAAAGCTGTCGTTTTTTATTCTCCCAAAGCAGTAGCTATTAAACAACTTGAAAAAGTTACTGAAGAACAAATTAAAGAGGCTTTTAAAAGAGATGATTTAATTATTTACACCAATCCTGAAGATTTCAAGAACTTCTTGTTTACACAAGATTTTAACAACTCAGCCACTTTATTAATGAGCTCTGGAAATTACGGTGGTTTAAATTTTGAGGAAGTAAAGAAGTTGATTGGATAAATTGCTATTATTTAATATATAAAAACAGAGCGCAAAACTTAAGGTTTTATGCTCTGTTTTTTACAATGAAATTATTATTTTAAAAACTTTTTCCTATCTCAATCTCAATAGAAGCTGCAACTAGTTAATTTTAATCTAAAAAATTTAACCAAAACAATGTTCAAAAAAACAAACAACCCTATGAAATGTATTTCTTAGGGTTGTTTGTTAAAAAGATAATTTTTGAAAATAAGCAATTGCTTAAAATACATAAGCTACTCCTGTATTCTAAACTACTACTTTCCTCCCAACATCATTAATTCATTAACAACAACTTTGGTTGTATAGCGTTTGCTGCCATTTTTGTCTTCCCATGCTTCGGTAGTTAATTTACCTTCAATAGCTATTTGACTTCCTTTGTCTAAGTATTGACTTGCAAGCTCAGCAGTTTTATTCCAACAAACTAAATTGTGCCATTGCGTGTCTTCTACTCGCTCTCCTTCTTTGTTATAAAACACTTCTTTTGTAGCTAGAGAAAAATTAGCTACTTTTTTTTCTTTTCCAAATTCTTTGACAATTGGAGCTGTTCCTAAATGTCCGATTAACTGTACTTTGTTTCTTAAATTATTCATAGTATCTATTTTTAATTATTTGATACCACAAAAATGAAAAGCGATCAGACTTTTAATCGGTTGTTAATTATTTGTTTTCGAATATAAACGGTTGTAATCGTTTACAATTGGTTTTGTATCTTTATATCAAAACTTAAAACAATGATTAAGAACTGTTTAGAATGTGGTGAAAAAGTAATCGGAAGATCTGATAAAAAATTTTGTAACGATCAATGCCGAAATGCATATAACAACAAACTTGAAGTTGGAAACAAAAGTTTGGTTAGAAATATTAACAATGCCTTAAAAAAAAATTACAAAATTTTATGTGAGTTAAACACAACAGGTAAAACCAAAGTTTCTAGAAAAACAATGGATGAGAAAGGTTTTCATTTCCATCTTTTCACTTCTATTTACAATACCAAAACAGGCAATCAATATTATTATTGCTATGACGAGGGATATCTTTTATTGGAAAACGAGCAAATTTTATTGGTTAAAAAATAAACTTTTTTAGTATTATAATCTTAACCAAAAAAACTAATTGACTGCTCTGCAAATACCGCCAATTAATTGATCAAATAAAGGATAAAAATCGACTCTTTTTAATTGGGTAATCCCAAAACGTACCACAACCAAGTCTTTAGATGGAATTACAAAAATTCTTTGACCTTGATATCCATCAGCATAATAACAATCTTTAGGCACATTGGGCATATAGTTTCCATCATTCAACCACCACTGCCCTCCATATTCACCTTTAGATGTTTTGTTAGGACTTGTGATATATTTTATCCAATTGGGCTTAAAAATTTGCGTTCCATTCCAGACACCTTTATCAAGCATTAGCTGTCCAAATTTAGCCCAATCTCTAGTGGTTGCCCAACTATAAGACGATGCTACATAATTCCCTTTTACATCTGTCTCCACCATCATAGAATGCATCCCTATTTTATCTATAAAAGAAGTGTAAGGAAAATTTAAATATGCCTGATGACTTTTAAATTGTTTTCTTAACAATGCTGATAATATATTACTACTTCCTGATGCATAATTAAAGATAGTTTCTGGTTTTACAATTGCTTTTTTAGCAATAGGTCTTGTTGTAACATCACTATCTTCAAATAACATTTTTGTTACGTCGCAAATAGTACTGTAATTTTCTTCCCATTCCAAGCCACTTTCCATTCTAAGCAAGTGGTTTGTTGTGATATTTTTTCTATCATCTTTTAACCATTCTGGAAACACTTTGATAGGTGCATGAATATCAAATTGATTGTCTTTTTCTAAAATTCCAAAACAAGTAGTTAATAAACTTTTGGTTATGGACCAACCCTGTAAAAGTGAATTTTTATTAAAGTCTGGCGCATATTTTTCAACAATAATTTTCCCTTTATAAAGCACCAAAACAGATCTTGTGTTTTTAATACCTTCAAGATTGTTCTCTAAAAAGAAGTTATCAACTAAATCATTTAACACACCGTAATTAACATTGTTAAAAACGTGTTTTTCAGGTTCTAAATCCCCGTATGGATAAGGCAAATTAATTTTAGTGAAATTTCTGTTTGGCGTTTTATAATTATCTAATTGATCTGTTTTATCATTCACAATAACAGCTCCAACACCTACTCTGTAAATTGCTTTTTTGGTAGACAAGCCAAAAACATTTGAAATCGCTGTTTTTGAATTCTCATCAATATAGGTAGTCGCCATTTTTGTTAGAGGTCCATAATTATCCATTTTATGAGTATAGTCAACATCTCGTTTTGCCAAAAAATAACTACTCGCCATATTTTTAGCCGTGAACCCAGAAATTAATTTAAGTTTTGGATAGTTTATTGCAAAAACTACGACTATCGCTAAAAGAATGATAATTCCAATAATTTTCATGGTTATATACTTTTTAAATCAAGTTACTAATTTTTAATAGGTATACATAGAAAAGAGTTTAATGAGCCTTTTATCTTTTAGAGTTAAAAAAGTACCTTTGGGGCAAAGATTTTAATTTATGATAAATATTAATAAAGTAAGAGCCGATTTTCCAATTCTTAATCAAAAAATAAATGGAAAACCGTTGGTTTATTTTGACAATGGAGCTACCAGTCAAAAACCACAAGTGGTGATTGATGCCATTACTAATTATTATACCACCATAAATTCTAATGTACATAGAGGTGTACATACTTTAAGCCAGTTAGCAACCGATCAATTTGAAGCGACAAGAAGTAAACTAAAAGCTCATTTTAACCCTGCTCATGAACACGAAATTATATTTACTCGTGGAACTACAGAAGCCATAAATCTTGTTGCAAGCAGTTTAACTAGCTTGGTAAAAAGTACAGATGAAATTATTATTTCGGCACTAGAACATCATTCAAACATTGTTCCTTGGCAATTACTTTGTGAAAGAACAGGAGCTACTTTAAAAGTAATTCCAATGAATGATGATGGAGAATTAGTCATGGAGTCTTATGACGAATTGTTAAACACAAACACCAAAATAGTAGCTGTAAACCATATTTCTAATGCCTTAGGCACCGTAAACCCTGTTAAAGAAATTATAGAAAAAGCGCATAAAGTTGGAGCTTGGGTTCTAATAGATGGAGCGCAATCTTGCCCGCATATGACCATAGATCTACAGGCTTTAAATTGTGATTTTTTCACTTGTTCTGCTCATAAAATGCTAGGTCCTACAGGAATTGGCTTTTTATATGGCAAAGAAGCTATTTTAAATGAATTGCCACCCTATCATGGTGGTGGTGAAATGATTAAAGACTGTAGTTTTGAAAAAACTACTTATGCAGAATTACCGCACAAATTTGAGGCTGGTACTCCTAACATTGCGGATGTAATTGCTTTTGGAACAGCCATAGATTATATAAATAATATTGGTTTAAAAAATATTGAAGCTTATGAACATGAATTATTGATTTATGGAACGCAAGAATTAAATAAAATACCGGGTTTAAAAATTTACGGAACTGCTAAAAACAAGGCAAGTGTTATTTCTTTTAACATTGGAAATATTCATCCTTTTGATGTGGGTACCATTGTAGACAAACTGGGTATTGCCGTTAGAACTGGACATCATTGTACTCAGCCAATTATGGGTCGTTTTAACATTCCTGGAACAATTAGAGCATCTTTTGCTTTTTATAATACAAAGCAAGAAATAGACGTTTTAGTAAGTGCTTTACAAAAAGCCCTTATGATGTTATCATAAAGTTTATATTTACATTTTAAAAATAATCGAATAATGTCTTATCCAAGTATTTTTAAAGTAGCTACATTGGCTCAAAATAAAAAACGCTTAGACAAACTAACACCTGATTCTAAACCCTTATGGGGTAAAATGAATGCTGGTCAAATGCTAGCACATTTAAATCTTACTTACGATACTTCTCGGGGTAAAGTTAGGGTAGAAATGCACCCATTAATGCATTTTTTTATAAAAAAGTTTTTGAAAAAAACCGTTGTAGACGACAAGCCTTATCCTAAAAAATCTAAAACTTCACCCTATTTTGAAGTAACAGAAAGTAAAGATTTTAACCTTGAGAAAGATAAATTTCTACAAAATATGCAATGGGTTTTTGAAAAAGGAGAATCTTATTTTGAAGGGCGTTTAACAAGTTCTTTTGGTCGATTAACAGCTAAAGAATGGAGCAATTTATTTCAAAAACACTTGGACCATCATTTTAAACAGTTTGGTGTTTAAATTTCGCTTTTATATTGATGGTCTTAGCCTTTGTGGCTTGATAAATTTTACACGATGAATTCACAAGAATTAAAAAAGAAAATAGAAAATAGAGAAGGTGGTTATTTGTTTTACGGATTAACCCCTCCCAAAAAGTCTACAGATAACGAAAAAATACAAGGAATTGCGCAAAAGCAAATGGACCGATTAAAAGGACTAGATGTTGATGGATTGATATTATATGATATTCAAGATGAATCTTCTAGAAACAACAACCCTAGGCCTTTTCCTTACATGTCTACATGGGAGCCAGATGAGTATGCCAACACTTATTTAAAAGATTTAGATGTTCCTAAAATTATCTATAAAAGCGTAGGTAAATTTACGGAGTCTTCTCTTAAAAAATGGTTGATTGCTAACCAAGATAAAATTGATTTGACTGTTTTTGTGGGAGCACCTTCAAAAGATCAACAAGTAAATCTATCTTTACAAGATGCTTATAGAATAAAAAGAGAATCTGCTTCTACCATTAAAATGGGAGGCGTTACCATTCCAGAACGTCATTTTGTAAAGGGAGATGAACATACTCGTTTGTCTAATAAAATAGCCAATGGTTGTTCTTTTTTTATCTCTCAGTGTGTTTATAATTTAGACAATGCAAAAGATATGTTGTCTGATTATTATTTTTACACCAAAGAAAACAATATAAAGCCAATGCCTATTATTTTTACATTAACCCCAATAGGCTCTTTAAAAACATTAGAGTTTACCAAATGGTTGGGTATAGACATTCAACGCTGGCTAGAGAATGAATTAAAAGTATCTCCGGATATTTTAAACGCCTCTATTGGTATTTGCAAATACATTGCCAATGATTTGATTGGTTTTGCCAAAGAAAAAAATATGCCTATCGGTTTTAATATAGAATCTGTTGCTATTAGAAAAGCTGAAATTGATGCTTCAATAGAGCTAGTAAAGTCTATAAAAGAAATGATGAAATAACTATTCAGTCCGTTTTTTACATTAGATAATATTCACAACAAACAAAACCCCATCAAAATTTGATAGGGTTTTAATATTTTAAAACAAGCTAGTTTTTATAACCTGAGTTCGGGTCATATCAATCTCGTTAGTTTCAGTAAAATTTTGTATCAAAAACAAGTTTTTGGGATTTAAAAACCTATTCTTGATACACTTTCCCTTCTTAAAAGCACTCAAAGTGACAGTTTTTAACTTTTTCTATTAATAATCTAAATTAGATTTATAAAAAGCTTGCAATCTTTTCTGCCAAAGCTATAAATTCAACCTCAGTTAGTTTTTCTTTTTTCCCAAAAGTGGCATCAGCCATTTGATTCAAAGGAATTAAATGAACATGTACATGAGGTACTTCTAAACCTATTACAGACAATCCAACTCTTTTACAAGGCACTGCTTTTTTAATTGCAGCAGCAACAGTTTTAGAGTACTGAAATAACTTTAAATATAATTCGTCTCCCAAATCAAATAACTGGTCTACTTCTTTTTTAGGAACTACTAAAGTATGCCCTGCAGCATTGGGGTTAATATCTAAAAAAACAAAGAAATCTTCGTTTTCTGCTATTTTGTATGATGGAATTTCTCCATTGATAATTTTAGTAAAAATACTCATTATGTGATGAATGTTGAATTGGTTATTATTGAGTTCTTAAATAGATGAATCGCTAAAACAAACGCTTTATTATTAAACCTATACGCTCAGTACTTTGTACTAAATACGATCTTATTACCTACTAATCTCTACAATTTCAAATTTCATAATTCCATTTGGTGCTTTAATTTCTGCAATATCACCTAATTTATAACCTAATAAACCTTTACCAATAGGAGAATTTACAGACAATTTACCATTTTTAATATCAGTTTCAGAATCTGCTACCAATTGATAGTTAAACTCCATGCCATTAGCTATATTTTTTAATTTCACCTTAGAGTGAATCAATATTTTAGAAGTATCTAATTGAGATTCATCTAAAATACGTGCATTAGACACTACATTTTTAAGTTGTGCAATTTTAAATTCCAGCAAAGATTGCTCCTCCTTAGCTGCATGGTATTCTGCATTTTCACTTAAATCTCCTTTGTCTCTAGCCTCAGCTATATCGTTAGAAACCCTTGGGCGTTCCGTTTGCTCTAAAAAATCTAATTCCCCTTTTAATTTTTTAAATCCCTCTTCCGAATAATATGATATGTCACTCATCTTTTCTTAATATTTTTATAACACAAAAATCTCATTTCCTGTTGAAAATGAGACCAACACAAATATAGGTAAATATTTAATAGCTAAAAAATAGACGTATATTTATCCTATCATTTTACAAACAAAAATTATGATTAAGAAGTTTTTCCTTATTTTTCTATTATTGGTAGCTTGCAAAAAAGACCGAATTAAAGAGTTGTCTAGTTTGGCCGAAGTGGGTACCGCCAACTTTTCGGTTACCGATGCTACCTTAATAAACACACCCAATTCTTTTAAAATTTTTGAAGGTCAAGGAAAAAAAGGAATCATTGTTTTTAACACTGGAAATCCTAATATTCCTTTTAGAGCTTTTGATTTAGGCTGTCCATACATTAGCCCTTCTATTTGTACAGGAAGAATGACTGTTGACAATTCAGGAACCATGACCTGTGAAAGTTGTGTCGATGATGGCATCTCTTTCACTCATTTTAGAACAAACACTAATGTTGAAGAAAACGGAAAACAAAAAACATATTACTTGGTAGAGTACAGTACTTCATTTGATGGTAATTCTATCAGAATTACTAATTTTAGAAGATAGTCTCATTCAATATTTGTACTTTTGCAGGCAAATATAAGTCCATGGAAAATTATTTTTCTTCTGATTTTAAATTAGGAGTCCTTGGTGGAGGTCAACTTGGGAGAATGCTATTAGCAGAAACTCAAAAATTTGATGTGCACACCTGTATTTTAGACAATTCTACAGAAGCTCCTTGTGCATCTTATTGCGATGAGTTTTTCTTAGGTAACCTACTAAATTACAATGACGTATATCGTTTTGGAAAAAAAGTAGATGTACTTACCATTGAAATAGAGCATGTAAATATAAAAGCACTTTATAAGCTTGAAGAAGAAGGTGTAAAAGTCTATCCTCAACCCAATGTAATTGAAATTATTCAACACAAAGGAAAACAAAAAGATTTTTACAAGGACAACAACATTCCAACATCTCCTCATCAAAGATTTGACTCTTTAAAGGAATTAAAAGCTGCCAATTTAGACGATTTCCCGTTTGTATGGAAATCTGCTCAATTTGGTTATGATGGGATGGGCGTTAAAATTGTAAGATCAGTAACTGACATCAATAATTTACCAGATACCGAATGTATTACAGAAAAACTGATTCCTTTTAAAAATGAATTGGCTGTAATTGTTGCGAGAAATGCTGATGGAAAAATAAAAACATATCCTGTTGTAGAAATGGAATTTCACCCAGAAGCCAACCAGGTAGAATATGTAATATGCCCTGCTCGTATTAGCGACGAGGTAGCTGCCAAAGCAAGAAGAGTTGCCATGGATGTTGCCAATGCTTTTAAACATGTTGGTTTGTTAGCTGTTGAAATGTTTCAAACAGAAAATGATGATATTATTATTAATGAAGTTGCCCCGAGAACACATAATAGCGGACATTATAGCATAGAAGCATCTCACACTAGCCAATTTGAACAACATTTACGTACCATTTTAAATTTACCTTTAGGAAATACCGATAGTAAATTGGCAGGAATTATGGTAAATCTTGTAGGGGCAGAAGGTTATGAAGGAGATGTAATTTACGAAAACATTGTCGACATACTTAAGATCGATGGTGTTACCCCACATTTATATGGAAAAAAAACAACTAAACCTTTCCGTAAAATGGGACATGTTACCATTGTAAATAAGGACATTAATATTGCTCGTAAAACGGCAGAATTGGTTAAAAACACAGTTAAAGTAATTAGTGAAAAATAGAGATTATAAAATCGTTATTCCCCAATTGATATGTGATTCTAAATTAAATTTAGGATCACAAAAGATAAAATCTCACAAATAAAAATAACATTATGAAAGTAGCCATTGTTATGGGATCTGATTCAGATTTACCAATCATGCAACAAGCCATCGATATTTTAAAGGAATTAGAAATTGAAACCGAAGTAGATATTGTTTCTGCACATCGTACACCAGAAAAATTGGTAAACTTTTCTAATAACGCACATAAAAGAGGAATTTCTGTAATTATTGCTGGAGCTGGTGGTGCTGCTCATTTACCAGGAATGGTGGCTTCTATGAGCCCATTACCGGTGATTGGAGTGCCTGTAAAATCTAGTAATTCTATTGATGGTTGGGATTCTGTTTTGTCTATTTTACAAATGCCAGGAGGTGTACCCGTAGCAACAGTTGCCTTAGACGGTGCTAAAAATGCAGGTATATTGGCAGCTCAAATTATTGGAGCTTCTAACAGTGCTGTTTTAGATACTATTGTGGCTTATAAAGAAGGGTTAAAAACTAAAGTGATGGAAGCTGCTGAAAGAGTAAAAACAGCCCAACAATAGATCTTTTTTAATAAGTTTACAGAGTTTTAACAATCAAACAGCTATCCGAAAGGAATGAAAATAACAGAACGAATTCAACAACCTATACGTAGTGAAATGTTAGCCTTTGAAGATAAATTCAAAGAAGCTATGGTCACTAAAGTTCCGTTGTTAAATCGTATTATGCATTACATTGTTCGCAGAAAAGGAAAGCAAATGCGCCCAATGTTTGTATTTCTAGTTGCCAAAATGGTTTCCAAAGGAAATTTTAACGAGCGAACTTATCGTGGAGCTTCTGTTATTGAATTAATTCACACAGCAACGTTGGTTCACGATGATGTGGTAGATGATAGCAATAAACGTAGAGGATTTTTCTCTATCAATGCGCTTTGGAAAAACAAAATTGCCGTTTTAGTGGGTGATTTTTTACTATCAAAAGGATTGTTATTAAGCATTGATAATGATGATTTTGACATCTTAAAATTGATTTCTGTCGCAGTGAGAGAAATGAGCGAAGGAGAATTGCTTCAAATAGAAAAAGCTAGACGTTTAGATATTACTGAGGATGTTTATTTTGAAATCATCAGACAAAAAACAGCCACTTTAATTGCAGCATGTTGTGGTATTGGCGCTGCTTCCGTTGGAGCCAGCAAGGATGAAATTGAAAAAATGAGAATGTTTGGAGAATACATAGGTATTGCTTTTCAAATTAAAGATGATTTATTTGATTATTCGGACGAGCAAATAGGGAAACCAACAGGAATTGACATTAAAGAGCAAAAAATGACTTTACCTTTAATTCATACCTTAAATATTTGTACCAACAAAGAACGAAAATGGTTGATTAACTCCGTTAAAAATCACAATACTGATAAAAGAAGAGTAAAGGAAATCATTCAGTTTGTTAAAGACAATAAAGGTCTAGAATATACAACTGAAAAAATGCATGAATATAAAAACTTAGCATTGGAAATTTTAAATACATATCCTGAATCTGAATACAAGGCATCTTTATTAACGATGATTGATTACGTAGTAGAACGTAAAAAATAAGACCTTAACTATACTATTTTTTGTACTGATTGTTCACTAAATTAGTTCTACAACCGTTTGTTAACTAATGAAAGTAATCCATTTACTTATTACACTCCTTTTTTGCTATGCCTCCTACGGGCAAATAGTTAACAAAAACCGTGTTACAAAAACTATTACCACAAGTAAAGACACCATTTATCTTGAAAAATTTGCGATTAGTCCAGTAGAATTTATCGTCAAAAATAGATCGGGAAAAATCATTTCACCCAACAAATATGTTGTTAATTTTAAAAAAGGACAATTTTTTTTTAAAACTGACAAACCACAAGAAGTTCAAATAAGTTATTTTAATTACCCTTCTTTTTTAACCAAAACCTATAGTCCTTTTGATAAAAAATTAATTATTTCTAAGGCAACACCTACAGCAAAAACTTATTCTCTGAATCAGAAATTCAATAAATCTGATTTTTTTGGAGGCTTAAATACTTATGGAAATATAACCCGAGGAATCACCATTGGAAACAATCAAGGATCCGTTTTAGAATCGGGATTAGACTTACAAATTACAGGGAACTTATCCGATAATTTAAAAATTAGAGCCAGTATTAAAGATTCCAATTTACCTATACAAGAAAATGGAATTTCGCAAAACATTAATGAATTCGATCGTGTTTTTATTGAATTGTTTACAGACAAATGGAACTTAAAAGCTGGAGATGTAGACCTATCAAATCAAGATAGCTATTTCTTAAACTTTACTAAAAAAATTAATGGCGCAAAATTAGATGTTGTTTTAGATAACGGAGATCAAAAAACCACCATTACAGCTTCTGGTGCTTTGGCTAGAGGTAAATTTAATACTCAAAACATAAACACGGAAGAAGGAAATCAAGGACCTTACAAACTATTTGGAGCTAATGGAGAACTAAACATTGTGATAATTTCTGGTAGTGAAACTATTTATATTAACGGAATACAGCTAAAAAGAGGAGAACAATATGATTATACTATAGATTATAATACTTCTGAAATTACTTTTAATCCTACATTTCCTATTAATGCTACCCAAAGAATTATTGTGGATTATCAATATAGCGATCAAAATTACAATCGTTTTATTACCCATAATGGCGTTAATTATGAAAACGAAAAATTTAGTTTTGGGACTTATTTTTACAACGAAAATGATGTGAAAAATCAAGCCATCCAACAAAACTTAAATGATGAACAAAAACTGGTGCTAAAACAAGCAGGAAATGATATCAATAAAATGGTTGCCGAAAGTGCACAAATAGCAGATTTTGATGAAAATAGAATTCAATATATAAAAACTTCCGAAGGCAATTTTGAACAGAGCAGTGATAAAAACGAAACACTTTATAATGTTGTTTTCAGTTTTGTAGGCAATGCCAAAGGAAATTATATATTAACTGAATCTTCCGCAGTAGGAAATATTTTTGAATATATTAAACCTTTAAGCGGAGTTAAACAAGGTAATTACGATCCAGTTATACAACTTTTTGCGCCTAATAAAACGCAAATGGCTGTTATAAAAACAGGCTATAAAATTGGCAAAAAATCTTTTATAAATACGGAGATTGCTTATAGTGATAATGATCAAAATTTATTTTCAGAAATAGATGATCAACAAAACAAAGGACTAGCAACTACTTTAACTTGGCAACAACAAATTAGTAAAGGAAGTTGGAGTAGCTACAATTTATTTGAAGGAGATTTTGTACAAAAAAACTTTAACAATATAGAAGGTTTATACAACCCCGAATTCAACAGAGATTGGAATATTGATCTTAATTTAAATCCTAACAATATTGGAAATCAAACCTATTTAAGAAATGCCATCTATTTAGAAAAAAACAACTCTCAAAAAATAACTTTAAACAATTCTTACTTAGGACTTGGAAATGATTTTAAAGGAATTAAAAATGGTATTAACACTTATAACACCTTTGGCAAATTTAAATTAAGCACCAATAATAGTTATTTAAAAAGCGAAAGTATTCAAGAAAAAGGGAGTTTTACTAGACACCATTCTATCATAAAATACGACCTTAAAAAAGCATGGTTAAATGGCTTATTAGATTATGAAAACAACACCAATAAAGATAAAAAAACACAACTTTTAGATCAATTCATCAGCCAAAAATATTTATCAGTTGGAGCTCAAATAGGCATTGGAGATTCCACCAAAGTTTATTCCAAATTTGGTTATACAATTAGTCAAATAGATAGTGTAAAAACAAATAAATTAACAAGAGTTCAAAATATTAAAAACTACACCATAGAAAGTCAATGGATTAAAAATAAAAGCACTTCTCTAAACACTTATACCAATTATAGAAAAGTAGAAAACCTATTTACAGAAAATATAGATGTCATTAATGCAAGAGGTCTATATACACAACAATTATTTGATCAAATTGTCCGTTTGTCAACAGTTTATGAAACCAGTTCGGGAAGTACGCTTCAACAAAACTTTACCTATATAGAAACTGAAGTAGGACAGGGTTTTTATACGTATTTGGGAGATTTAAATGGAAATGGAATTAAAGATTTTGATGAATTTGAAATTGCACAGTTTAAAGATCAAGCCAACTATTTAAGGGTTATACTCCCTAATATTAACAGAGTAGCTACCCAAAAAGCAAAACTGAGTCAATCCATTTTTCTTAATTTTAGTAAGTTCCAAAATCATAAATCTGTATGGTTAAAAACGCTTTCTCGATTCTCAAATCTATCTAGTATTTTAATAGATAAAGATCAGTTAAAAGAAGGAAAAACATTCAATATCAACCCTTTTAGCAAAGGCAAAAAACAAGTTGTTGGCTTGCGACAAAACATAAACACGAGCTTATTTTTTAATAGAGGTATTCAAAAATATAGCACTACTTATATTTATCAAAATTCCAAAAACACACAAAAAATAGCAGATGATATTCAAACAGCTATACAGCGTAAACACGAAATTAATTTTCAGCATAATATAGAAGAAACATGGGTATTAGCTAGCAATTTATTGTATTCAGAAAACGACAATAAAAGTTCCATTTTTGATAGTCGAAACTTCAATTTAATTTCCCGAAAAATAAATCCATCCATTAGTTTTTTAAAAAATGAGTTTTCAACATTTGAAACTGTCTATAATTATAAAAAAGAAAATAACACCATAGGTAATGAATCTTTAAAGAGTCATAGTTTTGGTTTTAATTATAATTATAACAATCCTAAAAAAGGATCTGTATTGGCAAATATCAATTTGATAGAAAACAATTATAAAGGAACGTTAAACAGTCCTGCATCTTATAGAATACTAGAAGGTTTACAACCTAACAGAAACTATACTTGGTCTGTAATTGTACAAAAACAATTAACTCAGTTTTTAGATTTAAGCATCACTTATAATGGTAGAAAAAACGAAACTAGCAACGCCATTCATATAGGAAGCGTGCAATTAAGAGCTAACTTTTAAAAGATTAGGCAACGTCGTAGAAATGAACTATTTTTGAGGCAAAAACTCAACATTATGAAGAAATTTTTATTTGTTTTTACTTTTTTAACAGGATTAGGTATGTATGCCCAAAATCATCAAGTTAAAGTAGATTTGTTTGATATCTTGGTTTTAAAAACGCTAGATGTATCTTATGAAAACCAATTGAATGACGAGGCTTCTCTAGGTTTATCTTTGTTTGTCAATTTTGAATCTAAAGACACTAGCTTTAGATATAATGAAGATTTTCAAATCACTCCTTATTTTCGTCAATTTATAAGCCACAAAGGAGCTTTTGACATTTTTGGGGAACTTTTTGGGTCTTTAAATTTTGGAGAAAAGAAAGAGAAAAAAAATGACGCAGGAGCTGTTATCAGAGCTTCTAAAAATTATTCTGACTTTGCATTCGGATTAGGTATTGGCGCAAAACACGTATCTAAAAACGGTTATCTTTTCGAATTAAATGCAGGTATTGGTAGAAATTTATTCAACACTAAAGTTTCACCTGAATTTATTCCAAGGCTTGGCGTAAGTGTTGGTAAACAATTCTAAAAAATGAATATCATACACAAGCAATATTCAATATCAGAATACCCCGCTATTTTTAAAGAATTTGGAAAATGGTTTTTACTTTCTATCATTATTGGTATTTTAGTGGGTATTGCTTGTGCTGCTTTATTAGTTTCCCTAAACTGGTCTACTAACCATAGAGAATCTAACAAATTCATTATTTGGCTATTACCTATAGGTGGTCTTTTAGTAGGTTTATTATATCATTATTTTGGACAATCGGTAGCCAAAGGAAATAATCAATTATTAGAAGAGTTACGCACTCCTAAAAATATTATTCCTTTCAAAATGGCTCCTTTTATATTTATAGGAACTGTTGTTTCCCACTTGTTTGGAGCTTCGGTAGGTAGAGAAGGAACCGCAGTACAAATTGGAGGTGCTATTGCCGATCAATTTTCGAAATGGTTAAAGCTCAACAAATCAGATCGAAGAATTATCATACTAATGGGAATTAGTAGTGGTTTTGCGGGTTTGTTTGGAACCCCTTTGGCAGGTACCGTTTTTGCCTTGGAGGTTTTAATCATTGGGAAAATTAAATACAACGCCATACTCTCTTGTTTGTTGGTTGCCGTAGTATCTAATTTTACATCAAGAGAAATCGCTCATTCGCTACAGGTTCCTCACACAAATTATGGGATTGATATGATCCCAGATCTTTCTATTTTAAACTTTTTTTGGTGTGTTTTGGCGGGAATTACTTTTGGAATTGTTAGTACTTTTTTCTCTAAGGGTGTTAAATTTTTTAGCCAATTTTCTAAACATATCAAATATCCCCCTTTGAAACCTTTTATTGGAGGAATTTTCATTTCTATTTTGGTTTATTTTATAGGCACAAAATACATTGGTTTGGGAATTCCAACTATTTTAGAATCTTTTCATACAACCATGAATAGCTATGATTTTGCCATTAAAATATTACTAACTACTTTTTGTATTGCCTTTGGTTTTAAGGGCGGAGAAGTAACGCCTTTGTTTTTTATTGGTGCAACATTGGGTAGCGCTATGTCTCTACTCCTACCCTTACCTGTTGGTTTGTTAGCTGGAATGGGCTTTGTTGCCGTATTTTCTGGAGCCACCAATACACCTATTGCCTGTACATTAATGGGCATAGAGTTATTTGGAATAGAGAGTGGTGTTTACATTGCTATTGCTTGTGTAACTGCCTATGTTTTTTCAGGTCATACTGGAATTTATGACTCACAAATTATAGGAACTTCTAAAAGCTTTAAATATAATACAGAAGAAGGGAGTAGCTTAGGTAATATTAAAAGGAAATAATAAACGGCTTATAAGAAAAGAGATTACACTATAGAATTTAAAACAAAAAAAGGTTCATCTTTAAACGATGAACCTTTTTTATGTATATATAGTAAGTAACCCCTAATTATGCAGGTAACAACCCTTTTTCTACTAAGTACTCTGCAATTTGTACAGTATTTGTAGCAGCACCTTTACGTAAGTTATCTGCAACAATCCACATATTTAAAGTATTTGGTAAAGATTCATCTCTACGGATACGTCCTACAAAAACTTCATCTTTATCATGCGCTAAAGCTGGCATTGGATATACATTCTTATCTAAATCATCTTGTACAATTACTCCAGGAGTAGCTGCTAATATCTCTCTTACCTCTGCCAAATCAAAATCATTAGCAAACTCTACGTTTACAGCCTCAGAGTGACCACCAGCAGTTGGTATTCTTACAGCAGTCGCCGTTACAGCAAAAGAATCGTCTCCTAAAATTTTCTTAGGTTCTTTTACCAATTTCATTTCTTCCTTGGTATATCCGTTTTCCATAAAAATATCACAATGAGGAATTGCATTACGATTGATTGGGTAGTTATATGCCATTTCACCATCCGTAATTCCATTTTGCTCATTTTCTAACTGTCTAACAGCAGCAACACCAGTTCCAGATACCGATTGATAAGTAGAAATGATTAAACGCTTCATTTTGTATTTTTTGTGTAACGGAGCTAAAGCCATTACTAACTGAATTGTAGAACAGTTTGGATTGGCAATAATTTTATCTTCAGCAGTTAAAACACCTCCGTTAATTTCGGGTACTACTAATTTTTTAGTAGAATCCATTCTCCATGCAGATGAGTTATCTACTACGGTAGTTCCGGCAGCAGCAAACTTTGGAGCCCACTCTACAGAAGTATCACCCCCAGCAGAAAATAAAGCTACATCGGCATTCATTTTAACAGCATCTTCTAAAGTAACTACTGTGTAATTTTTACCTTTATACGCTAATTGTTTACCCGCAGAACGAGGCGATGCAACAGGAATTAATTCTGTTACAGGAAAATTTCTTTCTGCTAATACTTTTAACATTACCGTTCCTACCATTCCGGTAGCTCCTACTACTGCTACTTTCATATTTATATTATTTTAATTTCTAGTTGTTCAAAAATTGAGAATGCAAAGATGCTAAAAATGTATGTTGAAAAATAGCACTACGCATAAAATATAAACGATTTGTTAAAATCTTATCGAATTTTAGTTTTTCACCCAATAATTAAACTGTTTTTGAGCCTAACTATTTGTAAAGTAGTTATTTGTATGTAGTTTAGTTACTGCGTACAGTGTTTTATCACAAACTTAAAAATCTTTAAATTTTGATGGAATAGATGATGAAATAACAAGAAGTAATTTAGATTAAAAAATATAAATTATTTAAATTATTCCTTATATACTGTTACTCATTAGCTTCGATTTTATAACGATTATGTATATTAGCAAAAAAAATGAACATGAAAAAACACTTACAAGTATTTTCTGTTTTACCTAGGCTAAACAATTAAGTCAAAGTATGAGATCTTATCTTAGATACTTATATACTCTATTAACATCTAATAGTATTGAAAGTCCATGAGTACCATTAGATTGACTGGTCAAAGATGATGATACTCCTAGACCATAATTGTAGCTAAGTCTTAAAAGATCATTGAGTTTAAATCCAAAAAAGAAATCTACAGACTCCTTTAATCTATAAGACAGTCCTATATCAAAATTATTAGCATAAATAAGATTTAATGATAAGTCAATTAAAAACAAATTTGATTTGTCATATCTAATTAATGTAGAAGGTTTTAATTTTAATTCATTATCTAAAGTTATTTTTTGTCTAAAGGTGAATATCAACCCATTTTCATGTTCAAAACGATCATTCAGAATTAAATCTACAAGAGCAAAGCTTATTTCAGTATCATTAGTATAGTAATACAAACCACTACTAAAATTTAATCCAATATTATTTTTAACGTTATTATTATTTATAGTTTCAGTCTTGTCAAAAACTAATTCGCTAAAATCTAAGCTATTAAAACTCAAACCTGTTTTAATACCGAATGATAAATTTCCAGTTTTAGATGTTTGTATTCGGTATGAAGTATTGATAAAAGGGTTAGTTAGTTGTAAAGGTCCTTTTTTATCATATAATAAGCCAAAACCAAGACCCAGGCCATTTTTTAATGGACTGTGAATTGAGAAAAATCCTGTTTCAGGAGATCCTTCAACTCCTGAAAATCTTTTTTGCAATCCTAAGCCTAATTGTAAATTACCTCTAGTCCCTGCAAATGCAGGGTTTATTACTTCTGTATTATAAGTGTATTGAGTAAAGCCTGGAGTCTTTTGCCCTATAACATTATTATAATTTAATAAAAGTAAGGCTATTATTATTTTAATTCTTTTAAACATTTTTTTATTATTATTTTAATAAATAAATCCAACTTTTTTTAGGCTTGGTATTCTGATCATTGTAATTGATGATGTAATAATAAACCCCTTCTACAATTAGACCTTTGTTATTTTCACCATTCCACCACACAGCTTTATTTTTATTTTTGTGATGCTTATAATTAAAAACTTTAACCCCAAAATCAGTATAAATTGTCATCTCAAAATTTGGAAAGTTTTCTTGTAAACCGTTAATGACAAAAAAATCATTGACTCCATCACCATTTGGTGTAAATGAATTCACATTTGAAATTTTAGGATTTGATTTATTGATAATTGTAAAGTCTGAGGAAATAAATGTGATGTCATACTTCGCATTCTCTAAACTTCCTTGGTTAATCGCATAGCTTCCTACACTTTCTCCAACAACTCTTGACAAACTTCCTGTTAACACATCACTGCCTTGTAAACTTCCGCTAGTGTCAAACCGATCAGGAACAAAATGGACATGTCGGACGACAAAATCTTTTTTTTCAAATTATGCCACGTAAATCACGTCCGTTAAAATTTGTTAGAATTCTGAACGAATCTACTTC
>CALFUO010000013.1 GCA_937929895.1 uncultured Aquimarina sp. | reverse complement strand
ATCAGAGTAATAAAACTAGACTATTTTTATACCAAACCCTGATGGTTATACCAGTTCTTATTTGAATTTACCTTAAAAGAAAAAGATGATTTTTGGAATTTTACAAATCATAAAAAATTAGCATAGCAGTAGCTACGGTAGTTTTTTATGTTGAAGTAAAATGTTAAAAGGCGCTTTTTAATTCGGTAAATTCAATTAGGAAATGGTATTATTTACTTACGACCAAGTATCTGTTTTTACATCGTTAGTATCTTTACACTAGCCTCAAAAAAGTGATCGAGATAGGATGGTAACAACGCTCTTTTTTTATAATTTATGATTTTAATAACGCTCTGTCTTACTCTAAAAAGAGTATTTTTATCAAAAAGTATCTTTTTGTAGAGACTGATGTTAGGCAAAAATATTATTATTCTTTCTACTCTTTTGATTTTCGTACTGCGAACATCAAATCTCTATGCGCAGAAAACATCATACCCTAAAGAAGATAACGATCTTAAAGTTGGCTTAGTATTAAGTGGAGGTGGAGCAAAAGGACTCGCCCACATTGGTGTACTTAAGAAAATTGATGAAGCAGGTATTCGATTAGACTATATAGCAGGTTCGAGTATGGGAGCTGTTGTTGGGGGACTCTATGCTTCGGGGTTTACGGGTAAACAAATAGACTCTCTTTTCTACACTGTAAATTTCAATAACTTAATTCAAGATAAACTTTCCAGAAGACGTAAATCGTTTTACGAAAAAGAAGATGCAGAAAAGTATGCCCTAACCCTCCCTATTATAGACGGCTTACCCAGCTTACCCAAAGCCATCTCAAATGGTCAAAACTTTTATAATTTCTACTCTAGAGTTACCGCACATGTAAAAGACATAAAAGACTTTTCGAAATTACCTATCCCCTTCTTTTGTACTGCAACTAATATCGAAACCGGAGAAGGCATTATATTCGATAAAGGAGAATTACCAGATGCAGTTGCAGCAAGTGGTGCAATACCTTCGGTATATAGTCCTATTTGGTATAATAATACATTACTCACCGATGGAGGGGTAACGGATAATTATCCCATAGAAGAAATAAAAAAACGAGGCGCTGAATATGTAATCGGTGTTGATGTTCAAGACACCTTAATGAATCGTTCTCAACTAAAATCGGTAACTGATATTATGTTACAGATTAGTAACTTTAGAACTATCAAGGCTATGAAAGATAAAGTTTCTAAAACAGATCTTTACATACGACCAGATATCCAAAGATTTAGTGTGGTTGGCTTTAATGACGGTGAAGATATTATTTTAGAAGGCGAAGTCACTGCTAATAAATACATCGATATTTTAAAAGCTATCTCGGATAAACAAAATAAACCTCTCCCCCGAAAGGGTGTCGAACCAGTTCGATTTATTCAACTAGACGAATTGGAAATTAACAAGACTGACTCTCATACCCGTAGTTATATTAAGGGGAAAACTAAATTACGAACCCCTTGTAAAATTTCGCTAGAAGAATTAAACGATGGACTAAACAACTTATATAGCACAAAAAATTTCCAAAATATTCGATACCAGATTAAAGAAGATACTTTAACTAAAAAAAACACTATTTCTTTAAACTTAAATCCTACCAAAACGAAAAGTTATCTACGTTTAGGTTTACATTACGACGATCTATACAAAACAGCAGCTTTAGTAAATTTCACACACAAGAACCTTATTACCAAAAACGATGTCATTTCTATCGACGCTATTTTAGGCGACAAATTGCGATATAATATCGATTATTATGTAGACGATAGTTACAATTGGAGTACTGGGATTAACCATCGTTTGTATCGCTACGATCGCAATTTAGATTTTGAAGCGGCTAAAGCTAGAAGAAACCTACCAGATTTAGGTGTAAACTTTATTGAACTTGAATATTTAGATATCACCACGCAATTCTATTTCGAAACGTTTTTTAATAATGCATTCGCATTTCGAATTGGTGCAGAACAAAAGTATTTATATATAGAAACTCCAACATTTGGTGTAGATCAAAACAATGTACCTGGTACACTCTTGGATAAAGTGAATTATCTTGGTGTTTTCAGCACCATAAAATTCGATAGTCTTGACGATAAATATTTTCCATCAAAAGGAGTTTTTTTTAACACAGCTTTAAACACCTATCCTTTATCTACAAATGTGAAAGATTTTAGAGAATTTGCTATTCTAAAGGGAAAAATAATGTGGGCACAATCTGCAGGAAAACATTTTTCTTTTATCAATGAAGCTAGTGGCGGACTGCGTATCGGAAATCTACAAGGAATTAACCCTTTAGATTTTTTCTTAGGCGGATATGGCTCTAAAGAAATCAACAATCAGGTTTCTTTTTTTGGTAGAGATTTTTTCGACCTAAGTGGAAGTGAATACCTAAAAGGAAGTTTTACCACTGACTTTAAATTTCAGAAAAAACATCATTTCAATGTAACTGCCAATTACGCCACGGTGAGTGATGATATTTTTAAGATTAATGATATCGTAAAATTTCGAGGAATCTCTGGTTATGCCATTGGATATGGTTATGAATCTTTGCTTGGACCTGTGAATATCAAATATAGCTTTTCACCTGACAAGGAAGAAGATTCTAGACTTTATTTCAGTATTGGATATTGGTTTTAAGGTTGTAAAACTTACAAATCTAGATATCTTATTTTCTATAGCACGTCACAATAATGCTATGATATAGTCAGCATTTACATAACTTTGGAACAGAAATTGAACTAGTTCAGGTGAATTATACGATTTACTAATAAGAATTTCGTATCAAAACAGTCTTAGTATGAAAAGAATTGTTGTATTACTTAGTATCGTTTGTAGTATTTGTACATTGAATGCTCAGACTAAGGAGAGTGCTTTTTCAGATAATGAATTCATCAAATTCAAGATAAAATATCTTGGCTTCAAAATGAATGAAGCTACCTTAGAGACCAAAAAAGAGACGCTGAACGAAAAAGAAGTTATCCATGTGATTGGTAATGGTCGCTCTACTGGTCTTTTGAATCTTTTTTTTAAAGTTCGGGATCGATATGAGACTTATATGGATCCACAGACGAATGTTCCTTACAAGTTTGTAAGAAATATAAATGAAGGAGGTTACAAAAAAAACGTTGTAATCGATTTTGATCCAGAGAAAAATAAAGCGAAAGTAACCGATTATAAACACAATACTGTTAAAACTTTCGATACTCCAGAAGGTGTTCAAGACATGGTTTCTGCATTCTACTACTTTAGAAATCATATAGATGAATCTAATCTAAAACCCGATCATGAAGAAAATCTTACCTTGTTTTTCGATAGTGAAAACTTCAACTTCAAGCTAAAATATTTGGGTACACAAACTGTAAGAACTAAATTTGGCAAAATAAATTGCTTGAAGTTTCGACCACTAGTAATGGCCGATCGTGTTTTTAAGGAAGAGGAAAGCTTAACCATCTGGGTGAGTAATGATAAGAACAAAATCCCTGTGAAGATTACAGCTGATATTGTTGTCGGTTCTATCACAGCAAGTATTAGCGAATATAAAGGATTACAACATCCGCTTTCAATAGTGAATTAACACCAATGAACGAGTCCCTAGCACCAGAGATTGTTGCGCGTATAAAAAAACTAGAAGAAAAGTATAAGAACTCTGGACAGGATCTTGGTGCCTTTCTTGACGGTTTACTACATGATAGCTATATTACCTATTGGGATTATATTCATCTAGATACGCTATTAAGCCTTCAAATACCTTCTACACATTTTCCCGATGAAACGATTTTTATAACCTATCACCAGATTACAGAATTGTACTTTAAGCTAGTACTTCATGAAATAAATCAAATTATTAGTCACGGTAACCTAACAGTTCGTTTTTTTACTGAACGTGTTAGTCGTATTAATAGATATTTTGACATTTTAGAAAAATCCTTCGATGTAGTTGCTAAAGGGATGGACAAAAAGCAATTTCTTCAATTTCGATTGTCCTTAATTCCTGCAAGTGGTTTTCAATCTGTACAGTACCGTATGATCGAGGTGTACACCACTGGTCTAGAGAATTTAGTACACGAAGAACGTCGACATATGATTAACGACTGGAGTACCGTAGAAGACAAGTACCAATATCTCTATTGGAAATATGGGGCTACAGAAACCGAAACTGGTGAAAAAACCCTAACTTTGAAACAATTCGAAAAGCGATACAACCCTAGATTACTTCGTATTGCAAACCAAGTCGAACACAATACGATTTACGATTGTTACCGAAGATTGAGCATTTCTGATCAAAAAAATTCTCAACTTATTGAAACATTACGTGATTTTGATCGTAAGGTAAATGTAAACTGGTGTTTAGCTCACTTGAAAGCAGCGTTATATCATTTAAGTAAAAATACAGCGCAAGAAGTTGGTACTGGTGGAACAAACTGGAGAGAGTTTTTACCCCCAAGTTTTCAACATATTACGTTTTTCCCATCACTATGGACCGAAGAGGAGCATACAGAATGGGGAAAATCATGGATCGAAGATTTAATAAATAACAACAATTAAACTAATGAAAAAGCACTTAGTTCTTGGACTTACCGTGCTAGTAGGTCTTTTCTCTGCCTGCAAAAAACAGGAAGCTTTACAAGTAGCTGAGTGTATCGAGTACCCCGAAATCACTAAAAGATTTGGTTACGTGTTAGATGATTACGAAGTTGTACAAGACACTGTACATTCTGGCGAAAGTTTTGGTTTTATTATGGATCATAATGGAGTAGAAAGATCTACAGTATTTGAAATTTCGAATAAGGTAAAAGATAGTTTTAATGTAGCGCGTATAAATATTGGTAAACCTTATACTATCTTAAAATCTAAAGACAGTCTTCATAAAGTCAAGGCATTTATTTACGAACAAAACAAGGTAGACTATACCGTAATTGACCTATCCGATAGTATTTATGCACACAATGAACACAAAAAAGTAGTTGTTAAAAGAAAGGTGTTAAACGGAATTATTGAATCTTCTCTTTCCGAAGCTATTCAAAAAGATCATGGTTCGGCTTACCTTACACACCTAATCGCTGGGATTTATCAGTGGAATATTGATTTCTTTAGAATTCAAAGAGGAGATCGTTTTAAAGTAATCTACTACGACAAGTACTTAGAGGATGGGACTTATGTAGGTGTAAAAGGTGTAGAAGCAGCAGTTTTTGAACATAATGGAGTTCCTTTTTATGGATTTGAATACGAAATACCTGAAGATAAAACAGCCTTAACATCTTACTATGACGACAAAGCAAAATCTTTGCAAAGCTTCTTTTTAAAAGCACCACTTCAATTTAGTAGGATATCATCTCGATATGCTCCTAGAAGATTTCACCCTGTATTAAAAAGATGGAAATCACATAAGGGAACAGATTATGCCGCACCTCGTGGAACGCCGATTTGGTCTACAGCCAATGGTACTATCGAAAAAGCAGGATATACCAAAGGAAATGGAAATTATGTAAAAGTTAGACACAATAACAAGTACAGTACTCAATACTTACATATGTCTAAAATCTTGGTTAAAAAAGGGCAGACCGTAAAACAAGGTCAAGTTATCGGACGTGTTGGTAGTACTGGTTATGCAACTGGCCCCCATGTTTGTTATCGTTTTTGGGTAAATGGTCGCCAAGTAGATCCTTTTAGACACAAATTGCCAAGTGCCAAAGATTTACCTACAACCTACAAAGAAAATTATTTTAAATATATAACCCCATTAAAGGAAGAATTAGATCATATTCCATTCAAGGAAATAAATAATATAAAACAACAAATTACAAATGAAGTTACCGTCGCAAAACCCCACGCAAACGAAGGCTTGGAAGTCACTACAAGAGCACTTTAATACAATTGAAGGTAAGACATTAAAAGAATTATTCGCTGCTGATAATGGAAGAGGTACTGATCTTTCTATTAAATGGGAAGATTTCTACGTAGATTATTCTAAAAACCGTATTGATGCAACTACTAAAAAGCTACTATTAGATTTAGCTGAAGAAGTTGGTTTACAAGAAGCCATGGATGCTTATTTTGGCGGAGCAACTATTAATGCTACTGAAGGAAGAGCTGTACAGCACGTAGCTCTAAGAGCACCTAAAGATGCTGTAATTACTGTTGACGGTAGTAATATTGTATCAGAAGTTACCGAGGTAAAAGCAAAAATCAAAGGGTTTACTGAGTCCGTAATTTCTGGTGAACATAAGGGATACACAGGTAAACCTATTACTGATATCGTAAACATCGGTATTGGAGGTTCTGATCTTGGACCTGTAATGATTACTGAAGCTTTAGAGCACTACAAAAATCACTTGAATGTGCACTTTATCTCTAATGTAGATGGAGATCACGTACACCAAAACTTAAAGAAATTTGACCCAGAGACAACCTTATTCGTTGTAGTATCTAAGTCTTTCGGGACCCAAGAAACTTTATCCAATGCGATTACTGCCCGTAAATGGTTTATCGAAAAAGCAGGTGATGACTCTGTGGTAAGTAAACATTTCGTTGCGGTTTCTTCGAATGTGCCGAAAGTTACAGAATTCGGAATCGATCCCAACAACATCTTCCCTCTTTGGGACTGGGTTGGCGGTCGTTTTTCTTTATGGAGCGCCGTAGGTCTTTCTGTTGCACTTTCTATTGGTTTCGATCAATTCGACGAGTTACTTGAAGGAGCTAATGCTATGGATGAGCATTTTAAAACAACTAAATTCGAAGAAAATATCCCTGTTTTATTAGGGTTATTAACTGTTTGGTACAACAACTTTTTTAATGTAGAAACAGAGGCTATTATTCCTTTCAACCAATACTTACATAGATTACCTGCTTACTTACAACAAGGAATCATGGAAAGTAATGGTAAAGGTGTAGATCGTAACGGAGACGTTGTTAATTATCAAACTGGTACTATTGTTTGGGGTGAACCAGGAACTAACTCACAACATGCATTCTTCCAATTAATTCACCAAGGAACTAAAATTATCCCTGCCGAATTCATCGGATTCAAAAAGTCTTTATTTGGAGACAAAGCACACCATGATAAATTAATGGCTAACTATTTCGCACAATCTGAAGCCTTAATGAATGGTAAGACCATAGAGCAAGTGTTAATTGAGCTAGAAGGTAAATCTAAGGAAGAAATAGATGCTTTAGCACCCTTTAAAGTATTTACAGGTAATAGACCAACAACTTCTTTATTAATTGAAAAACTAACTCCAAAGTCATTAGGTAAATTAGTTGCTATGTACGAGCACAGAATCTTTGTACAAGGAATTGTTTGGAATATCTATAGCTATGACCAATGGGGCGTAGAATTAGGAAAACAATTAGCAAACAATATTTTAACAGAAATTGAAGCTAATGCTCCTGCAAATCACGATAGTTCTACAAATAGCTTATTAAAAGAATTTTTAAGCTAGTTATAAATCAGTAACTTGAAGCCAAGACTCCTGGAAACAAGATAATCGTTCTGATTCTCGTTTCTTTGAGTCTTGTTTCTTTAACATAAAAATTATGGCACACATTCATTCTTATTGGGCATATTTAGTATTAATAACAATTACTATTGCAACTATAAATTCAATTCTTGGATGGACTTCTAAACGAGCTTTTGTCGGTAAAGACTTTAGTCTGGCACTTGTTGCTTTGATTGTTACACACCTTCAGTTTGTAATTGGAATCGTTACTTATTTCGTTTCTGATAAAATACAATGGAGTAATGAAGACCTTGGAACAAAAGATATCATGGGAAACAGTGATTTAAGGTTAATTCATCTTGAGCACCCTTTGACTATGATTATTGCTATCGCTTTGTTAACTATCGGGTATTCTAAACACAAAAGACAACTGGTCTCTACTCCCAAGTTTAAGACGCTTAGTATTTTCTATTGCTTAGCTTTATTACTGGTATTATCACGAATTCCTTGGAAATTATGGATATAAATTTTTAAATTAGAAAAAAAAGTCCCAAATGAAGAAAAATCTGTATACCACCATAGCTGTAAGTTTATTTTTTATTGGTATTGCTTATACCCAAGAAGCTAACATCTATTTAGATCTTGGTATTAAGAAATTCGTTGGGAAACAAAGTACCTTAGATCGAAAAAAGTACTTTGGTATTAAAGCTGATAAAGCAAACACTAATTTTACCACGTCGAATATTTTCTTTAAAGATCGACCAGAGGTATCCCCTTCACTCTATGCTATAGAGTACCCATTAAAAGGTTCTTTGAGTGAAGATGATTCTAATTTTAAACATCCTTTTGTTGCTAATATTCAAGGCCTAGACCTTAATTCTAATACCAGTACATCTAATCTTGCCGATGAAATCGCTGTTTATTTTAGGTTTTTATCTAAAAAAAGTAACGTTATTTTAAACACCTCTGAAGTAACTGATAACACAAGTAACAATGGTTTAATTTATAAAAATCTTGGAAGTAAAATCGACGCAACAAAATCTCCTGTTTTACTTTCGAGTCCTTTATTAAACACGAATAATCTATCTACAGACGATTTTGCGACATTTAATACCTCAATAAAACCCTTTATTGATTTTGCTGGTAAAGAAGTAGACCAATACCATCTCGATATTACCGATGGTGTAGATACTAAAACGCAATCCATTGCCTATCGTTCTGGAGCTAATATTGAAGCTACTTTCGATCTTATAAACACTTATAATTTTTCGAAACACAATAAAATTAAGCCATTCTTTATCGAATCGTACGGGTTAAAGTTTGACCAGTGGTTGTCACAAGAACATTCGAATTATAACGATGCTCTAATGATAGAATCATTAAACAACCAGGTAATGGCTTTATTAGATAGGCCTGATAATATTACTATTGCTTTACCTAATATCTATGCAAACCCAGAAGCAAAACCAAATCCATATAGCGTAATAACAAAAAAAGCAGCCGCTAACTATACCACTACAGACTTAGTGAAGTTTTATGATTTTTGGAAGGATGCTGTAGGCGATCGTACATATATCACCAGCGATCATCCAGATATACAGGTTAATGCTTTTAAAAATGGCACAAAATGGATCAACATATTCAATAATCTTTCTGATGCTACACAAACCTTAAATTTAAAGTTTAGTGAATATGATGCCGAAAGAATATCGAAATATACTCTAAAACGTATCTATACAAATGCAAATGGTATTGCAGAAATTACAGAAGCTAATACTGACATACATATCGATCAATTGGACATAGAACCCTTCGAAACCTTTATGTTGATTTTAGATATCCCTGAAGACTCTTCATTCGCGACTTCTATAGTAGAGTACAACAATTACTCTAAATCGTATCTAAAGCCTATTAAAGCAGAAGAGCCTATTGTCTTCGAGATTGGTAATACAGTTATCGGAAAAGGAAGAGCTAATATTCGCTTAAGTTTTGGTAGAGATCGTAAACTAAGTAGATATCCTATCGTTACTTTAAACGAAAATGTAGTATTGACTCCTGAAAACTGTGCTGGATACGATCAAGCAAATCGCGAGGACTTCTTTGGAACACTTCTTATTCCTGTACCACTTTCTTATGTTTCAGAAAATAATAAAATATCTATTCGTTTCCCAGATGATGGAGGTTATGTAAGTTCTGTAGTTATAAACACAGAGATTTTCTCTAAAGATGTAAAAAACGAGAATTTTATTGAGAAAAACGCTCCTGTTTTTGCAAGTCATGGAGGGATTTTACTAAATGTATCCCCTAAACTAGAATGTTCTGCCCCTAAAATCTTAACTGAGGATGGTAATACGGTTAAAAAAGTGAAAGGGTATCATTCTGGTAGTACTATCGATATCTCTACCTTAAAAACAGGTAAATATGTGTTAAAACTAAAAAACGGAGAAACTTATCCATTTAAGAAGTAGGAAGGAGTAAAATATTTTTTTTCTATTCAAAAAAACAAAATATCAATCAGAAGAAAGTAATGAAATTCTTTTTATCAGCACTTTAGATAAAAAAACGCATATTCACTTTATAAAACGTGGATCTACAGGCATTATCGTATTACATTTTTTACAAGTACGTAACCCCTCACTATTATAGAAATATTTGAAGTGCCTTAAAAAATCTTCTTCGATATTATGAAGCTTAAAGTACACATCGTACAGTTTGTGATTACAATTATCACAGTACCATAGTAGTCCATCATCAGCAGGTAAATCTTTTCTCTTACGTTCTATTACTAAACCGATAGAACCTTCGTGACGAACTGGGGAATGCGGCACCTTGGCAGGATGTAAATACATGTCACCTGGACCTAATTTCATTGTACGTTTTTCGCCATCCTCTTGAATATGAACTTCAATATTTCCTTCAAGCTGATAAAATAACTCTTCCGTTTCGTTGTAATGATAGTCCTTACGAGCATTTGGCCCTGCGACAACCATAACGATATAATCGCCAGACTCTACATATAAATTTTTATTTCCTACAGGTGGTTTTAGTAAATCTCTATTTTCTTCTAACCATTTATTAAGATTGAAAGGTCCCTTGATTGCCATTATATTCTTTCTTTTTAAGTAAAATTAAGGCTTTACCACCTTTCCTAAAAACATATAAACAGGAAAATGATCGCTAAAACCATTACAATTTCCTGCACTTCTTTTCGGATAGCCTTTATATTTCCCTCTTTGGTTTTGAAGAAAGTGCGGTTTATAAATCGAAGAGCTAATATACCTCCATCTAGTAGTATCTATCAAATGATTAGAAACTAGAATCTGATCAAACAAATACCATTTGTCTCGAAAGCCGAGTGATCCTAATCCTTTACAGTATTTATTTTCAAAAGGATTATATATATAATTACCTTCGGAAACTTGAGGTTTTGATTTCGTTTGCAAAACCTTCTTAAAACTACTATCTGTAGGGTTGTCATTAAAATCTCCCATGATAATAATATTTGCTTGACTATTTTTCTGATAAATACTATCTACAATCTTTTTGGTCAATTTAGCAGCTAGTAATCTTTTATGTTCGCTCTTCTTGGCTCCTCCCCTACGAGATGGCCAGTGATTTATAATAAAATGAAATTTTTCTTCATCCAAAATACCAGAAACGCACAACTGATCTCTAGTGAATAGAGTTGAACCATCTTCGTCCTTTAAATCTAAAAAATGCTTTTGTCCATGCATGAATCTAAATTGACTTCTTCGATACAACAACCCAACATCTATGCCTCTTGCATCAGGGCTATCTTCGTGAACGATATCATAATCATAAGGTCTCAGTAAAGGATGAGTTATTAATAACTCTAACACCTTTCTATTTTCAACTTCCGAAATACCAATAATACTTGGAGGTGTTTCGATTTCTTTCATTCCAATATTTGCAATTGTAAAAGCCAAATTTTCAATCTTACATTCTAATTTCTCTTGTGTCCAATGATAATTTCCATTAGGGGTGAAAGCATTATCAAAAGTTCGCGGATCATCTTCTGTATCAAATAGGTTTTCAAGATTGTAAAAAGCCATACTAACTATCTTGTATTTCTGTCCAAAAAGAGTATTCGAAAGAACTAAACATGCATATAATAGAATTATAAAATATTTCATAACGGTTTATAATTGACTAATTTAAATATTTTTACTAAATATGTAACATGAAAAGTAAATTTATAAGCATACTGTTATTGTTTCTGTTTCTTACTGTTAGTGGGCAAAAGACGACGACTCTTCAGCTAGTATTAAAAGATGAAGTAAATAATACTCTTATAAGTAATGCTGATATTTATATAGATTCTAATCCTTGTAATATCATAGAAAACCCCACAGGCAATTATAAGGTCTATTGTAATTTAAAAGCAGGAGTTTATGAACTTTACATAGCACATCCAGAATTCGAAAGTCAAAAGGTAACTGTTAGCTTAAAATTTAATTCTGAAAATATACAAATTGGACAATTATTTCTAAAACCTAAAAACAAAATTATAACTAATGAATTTACTCTAATAGACAGTCTAGATCAATTCACTAATGAAGATGAAGGTGGAGATGCTTTAACACAAACACCTTTAAGTTCTCAGAAAAATCAATTTTGGAATAGTGTTGCCTTTCAATGGAGAGGTTCATTTTTTAAACCTCGTGGTTTAGACAGCTCGGAAAACACCATTCTTATCAATGGCACAAAGATGAACCATATCGCAAATGGTCGCTTTATTTGGGGAACAGTTAGTGGTTTAAATACCATGATGCGTAGTCAAGAACTAAGCTTTTATACAAATGCTAATCCGTATCACTTTGGTGGTCTTCAAGGTGTAACCGCATTTCAATTCCAAGCAAATCAATTCAGAAAAGGAACTTACTTTTCTTTATCAAATACCAATAGTTCGTATCAGGGTCGACTTCTTGCTAATTACAATACGGGTATTTCTCATAAAAATTGGGCATTTAGCGTACTCGTATCGGCCTCTTATGCAAAAACCGGTTATATTGAAGGAACTTCGCTTAAACATGCTGGAGGGTTATTCAGTGCTTATAAAAAACTTAACAAACAGCATCATCTAAATTTCACAACATTCTTCACCCCAAATAACAGAGGAGGAAATAGTCCACTTACTGATGAAATTATCAATCTAAAAGGAAGGAAATACAATCCTGCTTGGGGAAAACAAAATGGAAAAATTCGAAACAGTAGAATTCGTAAAATTGTAGCTCCTACCTTTACTCTAAATCACACTTGGCAACCCAATCATAAAATTGAAATTCAGAATAACCTATTATTTCAACATAATGAAACCCGTAATTCTCGAATAGACTTTAATGGTAGATACTTTTCTAAGAACGGAGAAAAATTCAAAGGAGCTTCTCTAAACCCAGATCCTACTTACTATCAAAAGTTACCAAGTTATTTTCTTCGAAAGGATAATATAGACTATGAAAAAGTCTTCTTAACACAACAAGACTTTCTAAAAGACGGGCAACTAAATTGGGAATCCCTATACTCTAGAAATTCTGCACTTCCACTTTCTGCATATATTCTTTACAGTAATGTTTCAGAATACAAAACATTTGCGATGAACTCTTTTGGTCAACTTCAACCTCATCCAAACATCAATTTACAATACAGGGTTTCCTATCAGAATTACACCAGTAGTCACTATGCTCAAATAGACGATTTACTTGGAGGAATCGGTTACCTAGATATTAATGCTTTTGAGACTGGTGATGCAGCTCAATCTAATCTACAGCAACCTAATCGAGTAGTAAACTCAGGCGATATTTTTAGGTATTATTATGATATAAACAGTAAGTCAACTTCAGGGTTTACTCAAATAGAACACACTTTTAAAAGAATACATTCTTTCTTGGGTTTCGAAGCTCAATCTTTTTCGACTGTAAGAATAGGGTTATTCGAAAATGGTTTATTCCCCCAAAATGCATCTTTAGGTAAAAGTGATACTTATCATACATTCAGTTATAAAATTAAAGGTGGATTTACATATAACATCAATAACAAATGGTATGTAGATATAAATGGGTTCTATGGGACTTCACCTCCATCGACTCGAAAAGTCTTTATCAACCCTAGACAAAACAATGAACTTGTCAGAGATTTAAAAAATCTAAACCAATTATCCCTTGATCTAAATCTTCGCTATCAATACGACAAATGGCGCTTCAACTTTTCTGGTTATCATATATCTCAAAAAGACGACACTTCTATACGTTTCTTTTTTACTGAGGATATCGCAGGCCTTGGAAGAGGTAACAATAGTGAATTTGTACAACAAACTATAACCGGTATTGAAACCTTAAGGCAGGGTATAGAAATGGGTATGAATTACGAGGTAACCCATACCCTGCAATTGAATGCCGCAGCTGCTTATGGCAAACATATCTACACTAATAATGCACAACTTCAACTTTCCGCGGATAGTTTTGATACTCCGCTAGATTTGGGTGAAACACGATTAAAAAATTATCGATTGGCTAATGGTCCTCAGCAAGCCTACGGAATTGGGTTCACCTATCGCGATCCAAGCTACTGGTGGTTCAATACACAGTTGAATTATTTTAATGACATCTATGTTTCTATAGCTGAAATTCTTCGCACCGACAATTTCGCTACAGATATAGACGGTCAACCGATTTTAAATTATGATGAAGAAAGAGCCAAAGAGTTACTAAAGCAAGAGCAATTACCTAGCTATTTTGTTTGGAATGCGATTGGAGGTAAGTCCTGGAAAATAAACAATTATTATCTAGGGTTTACCCTCGGAATTCAAAACATCCTAGACGAATTCTACAAAACAGGTGGTTTCGAACAAGCTCGGAAAGGAAACTTTACATCACTAAACGAAGAACGAAACCAGCAATTCCCTTTGTTCGGAAATCGGTATTGGATAGGTCGTGGTGCAACTTATTATATGAATATCTATGTACGATTTTAAGAATAAAAACATCTCCTTTATGATTAAGAAAATAATACTCTTACTGATAATTCTCTTTAGTATTTATGCTTGTGACGATGAAGAATTCAGCGTCCCAAAAGGCAAAAATCTAAGAATACCTAATGGTACGATTATTCCTTTAGAAAATGTAAGAACGTCTGTTGCCGGAAAATTCCCTCAAACTTTTGTGACGTTCGAAGCAACCGAACAATTCATTGAAGGTTATGTGATTTCAGATGATAGTTCGGGAAACTTCTTTAAGGAATTATTTATTCAAAATGACACTATCGGTAAGACAGGGATACATATTTTAATAGATGAAAGAGCACTTAATCAACGATTCCCTTTTGGCTCACAAGTTCGTATTCTATTAGAAGGTTTAACTATTTCAGAACAAAACGGGGTAGTAACACTGGGTAAAATGGGAAATAATGAAGTTACACGTATTCCCTTCACAGAAATTGACCACACCATATTTAGGACGAATATTAAGAAAAAAATTATCCCTCGTCAGTTGCAAGTCCAGGATATCACTGAAAACTCTGAATCAATTTATGTTTCTTTCTCGAACATGCAAATAGAGAGTCCATTTATTACTCCTAAACTTAAAACCTTTTCCTCTGAATCCGAAGATAACTTCGATGGATTTAGATCTATATTTTCTTGTAACGCGGATGCTAGTCTAACACTTTGCACAAGTACTTTCGCTAATTTTAGCCGACAAAGTCTACCTTTAGGAAAAGGAACTCTTACAGGAATTTTAACCAAAGATTTCGAAGGTTTTCGATCTGTTATTAAACTAAATCAATTTGAAGATATTAATTTCAAAAGCTTAGATAGATGTGATCCTACTTTCTTTACTTGTGAAAACTTAGATAAGGTTTCTTCTATTAATGAAAATAACATCCAAATCGTTTATCAAGAAAATTTTGACAAGACTACCACAGCCAAAATGAATACTGCTGGTTGGGTCAATATAAACACAGCAAACGGAAATACTATTTGGGCAAACAAGAAAGTAACTAATGTCGATAATCGAGTAATGAGTATTAGTGCTAGTGGTACTAATCTAAAACCTCTAGAAGCTTGGCTAATTACCCCTCCACTAGAAACAAAGGATTTACTAGAAGGACAGCCTACTCATTTTAGAGTACGTCTACGCACCATTCGCAATAATGGTAACGCATTGACCCTATGGATAACTGATAATACCATTACTAACGAAGTAGACGGTAAAACTATCTTAGATGTTAATACTACTGATTGGAAACTTTTAGATGTAACCATCCCTAAAGAACATAGCAATTATGTTACTCTAACCCATAAAATTTCTTGTTTAGATAAAGGTATCAGAATTGGTTTTAAGTATAAAGGCTATGACCCTGTAATCAATTCTACTTACGAAATTGATGAAATTCAATTCTTAAGAATTGATTAGTAAAAGAACAATAAGATTTAGAAAAGAAGCAAATAGTATTTCGTTGATAGAACATTTTAATAGAAATCAAAAAATGACTTGAGCCTTTTTCTAATATATTTACGGATAAATATTTTGTATAAACTCGATTGAATTGTTTTTCAGTAGACTAAGGCAGAAAATTAAAGAATAGCCTTTACTATTGTTTCATTTTTTAATGCAAGAGTAGTAGAAAAAGAAACAATATATGCGAAATTTTTGTTTGCAAATCGTATAAAAAGTTCAATCTACAATAAAAAATAGCACGCTACCCCCTCCAACTGAGGGGGTAGCTATACTAAAATCATTGATACTATACTGGATAGTGTCTTAAAAAATCAACTATCTCGATGTAAGTACGAATTATGTAACTAAGAATTACTTTTATTAAATACGAAGCAAATCTCTAGGAATTCTATCCGAAATGTGAGGTTAAAAATGTCTTCCTAATCGATCTGCCATTAAAATAGCATTGTATAGGTTTACCATTTTACCAGATTTAGAAACGTTTCTAAAATTGTCTTTAGATCCGTCTCCTAAACCTACATTCGTTACCGAAGTATTTCCGCTATCTAAAATAATCTGCTTCACCTGTTTTGCAGAAAGTAATGGGAAATAAGATCTTAATATTGCTGCTACACCAGCAACTGCAGGCGCAGCCATAGAAGTCCCTTGTAAGTACTCGTATTCATTTAATGGTGTTGTAGAATAAATCTTTACTCCTGGTGCAAAAACGTCTACATTTTGCTTTCCATAATTAGAGAAAGAAGCGACTAATTGTGTTCCGTATTCGTAGTTAAGCGCCCCAACTGTAATAAAGTTTTCGGCTATTTCAGGAATTGCTTGTGTCTGATCGTTCGGGTACACATTGGTTTTATCTAAATCCAATCCATCGTTACCTGCTGCATTTACAATTAATACATCTTTAGAAGCTGCATATTTTATCGCATCTCGTACCCAATCCGAATGAGGTGAAAAATACTTACCAAAGCTCGTATTGATTACCCATGCCCCATTATCTACTGCATAACGAATCGCTAAAGCTACATCTTTATCATACTCATCTCCATCAGGTACGGCTCTAACAGGCATAATTTTAACATTCTGAGCCACTCCTCGAATTCCTTTTCCATTTTTACGATTTGCACCAATAATCCCTGCTACGTGCGTACCATGTTTTGCATCTTCTAATTTAGGATCTGGGCCACCTACTTGGTTGTTTCCATAAACAGTCTTCGAAAGATTGTTTTCGTCATCCCCTAAATTTTTCTTTCTAGCATTTAAAGCCAAATTGAAATGCGTGTTCTTTCTTTCCTCTAAATGCTCTACATATTCTGTTAACTCGCCAACAAAATCAGAAAAAGTTGATCCCTTTGGTACATTTGGAAACATACCTACAATCATTTGCTGATACTCCTGTTCTTGCTGCGTTCTTGGTTTTAGAGCTTGAATTTCTTTAGAAGTAAAATCCTTTTTTCCTACCCTATCAATCCCAAATTTATTTGCAGCCTCTAACTTTTCTGATAAAGGTTTGTACTGAGATAGTTTGGTATTCGTTTCATTAACCTCCGTTTCATACTCCTTTTTTGCTCGTTGATAGTCACTAAAAGCAGCTCTATCTTTTGGTGGAATTTGCTCTATCCCTTTCCCGTCAAAATGGGCTTTGTAATCACGAATAATACGCACATATTCCATATTCTCTGTAACCACATTACCTAAGAAATTCCATCCATGTATATCGTCTACATAACCGTTGCCATCGTCATCGATACCATTGTTCGGTTTTTCGTCTCTATTTGTCCAGATTCTTCCTTTTAAATCTTCATGATTAATATCGATACCACTATCTACCACAGCAACAATAACTGTATTGCTTTTTCTATGCTTCAACAATTCATTATATGCGCGATCTACGCTCATCCCTGGAATAGTATCTAAAGACAAATCTGCATGATTCCAATTCTTCAACTGGTATTCTGTAAGTTCATTGATCTTTAAAGGAAGCTTATCTATATTTTCTTGTGGAATATCGACCAGAGTCGGAGCTGTAGAAAAACAGCTAACTAATAACATCGAAGACCCTATAACAACTAGTCCTCTTTTCAAATTTTGATTGATCATCATTGTGATGCTAAACTTTTTTTGAATTATTACTTGTAAACAGATTTATTAAAAAAATGCTCTATACTCTCAAAAGTAACCTTTTTACTTTAGAATTGTTACGTTTTGAATTTACTGTAAGTACTAATTCGTATTTTTAGACCATATCAGAAGAATATTTTATGTTAGAACTCGCAGGGATCATTATTTTAGGAATTACAGCTCAATGGGTAGGATGGAAATTAAAACTACCTGCGATACTTCCTTTAATTTTAATTGGTTTGTTATTTGGTCCAATCTCTACCATATATACCTCCGATGGTCACAAACTACTAGAACCTATTTGGAATGGTACTAAAGGACTTTTCCCTGGACAAGGACTATATTATTTTGTATCTCTAGCCATTAGTATTATTCTTTTCGAAGGTGGACTTACCTTACGTAAAGATGAGATATTAAATGTAGGCCCCGTAATACTAAAATTAATCACACTAGCGGTTTTAATTACATTTTTAGGAGCAGGATTTGCAGCGCATTATATAGTAGGGTTAAACTGGGAAATATCATTTTTATTTTCATCTTTAATCATTGTAACTGGCCCAACGGTGATCTCACCAATCCTTAGAAATATCCCATTAAAAAAAGATATTTCTGCTATTTTAAAATGGGAGGGAATTTTAATCGATCCTATCGGAGCCCTAGTTGCCGTATTGGTTTTCGAATTTATTAGTGTCGAACACCAATCAGGGTTTACACAAACTGCCTTACTAGAATTTGGTAAAATTGTACTTTTCGGAGGAACATTCGGATTCACTTTCGCACATGGACTTGGTTTCGCTATTAAGCAACGAATTATACCACATTACTTGTTGAATGTATTTACGCTTGCCGCGGTACTAGGAGTCTTTGTGTTATCTGATTCTTTTGCTCACGAATCTGGATTATTGGCGGTTGTAGTAATGGGAATGGTACTAGGAAACACAGATGTCCCTAATCTAAAAGAGTTATTATATTTTAAAGAATCTCTTAGTGTATTATTAATTTCTATCCTGTTTATTTTATTAGGAGCTAATATTAATCTCGATGATCTAGTATTGATTGCCAATTGGGATACAGCGATACTGTTTGCTGTGGTAGTTTTTGTCGTTAGACCAATAGGTGTTTTCCTTAGTTCTATAAATTCTGGTCTAAAATTGAATGAAAAGGTATTTATTAGTTGGATGGGACCTCGTGGTATTGTAGCTGCGGGTATTGCTTCTTTATTTGGATCAAGATTAAAACAAGCTGGCGAAGTTGGTGCCGAATATATTACTCCTCTTGTTTTTATGATCGTACTAGGAACTGTTTTGTTAAACGCTACTACAGCACGTGTCTTCTCTAAAATTATTGGCGTTTTTCTTAGAAAGTCGAATGGTATTCTAATTATTGGGGCCTCGAAAGTATCTCGATTAATTGCTTTGTACTTAAAGAAACATGGTCGAAACGTGGTATTAACGGATAACAATACCGACCATATACGAACCGCTAAAAAATTAGGTGTCGATGCAATCGAAGCCAATATTATGGGTGATGACCTAGAAAATAACATCGAATTAAATGATGTCGGTTTCCTTTTAGCACTGACGGGTAATGATAAAATTAATAAAAGTGCGATTAGCAGATTTAAAGAACAGTTCGGGGAAAATGGTGCTTTTCGCTTAATTGGTGACGACGAAATCGAACAAAATCAATTATTAGCAGAAGAAGGTTTATTCTCAAATACTCACGATTTTGAAAGTTTATCTGATGTTGCCTACAAATACCCTGCGATTTCTGAAATTGCTTTGGAAAACAAAAAACATCTAGAGAGTATTATCGAAATTACGAATGCTGACGAATTTATTGTTCCTTTATTTTTAAAGATACCTAGTGGAGAAATTCAAATCATATCATCTTACGAGAAAGTATTAGAAAATTATGTAGATGGATCTTCGCTAGCGTACTTAGGAAAACCTATCGATGTAGAGAATTGGAAACCAATGCTAGTACAATCTTCGTAAGTTCACTCAAAAAATAGTTCTATTCACTAAAAATAAATTTAAAAATTTATCCTTAAGCAGTAGTTTAGGTCATGTTGCAAATCTATTTAGCCCTAAATAGAAGAACAAAATATAAATTGTTACAACCAACTTAAACTATAAAAAATGGAAGATATCTTAGAACAAGTAAAAGATAGAATACAACTACCTTTTCAATTCGACGTTGAAAAACTAAGAGCAGATGTACTGAAAATTACTGAGAACGATTTTTATATTTATTACAGGGTACACACATTACGAGGCCCAGCCCATCAAATCGACCCTACTTTACCATTTCCCCAAGCAGCAGATGATTATGCCGACGGTTCTTGGTGTGATTGGTTGGACACGAAAGACCTTAAAGAGGCTACTTACTTAAATGAAGTTGTTAATTTCTTTAAACAAAATACTACCGTAAACTTAGTAAGAATACTACGCTTAGATAAAGAAGAAAAAGTAAAAGAGCATACCGATCCAACCTTAGCGATTCATATAAAGAAATCGATGGTTCGATTAACTATTCCTATTTTCAATAATAACGAGAAATTCTATCTCAATAATAGTATAGTACCTATGAAAGCAGGAGAGTGTTGGTATATGCGATTATCTGACCCTCATTATATTGAAAACGGATCTACAGAACGTATCAATCTAACCATAGATATTATTCCGAACGACTGGCTAAAAAATCTATTGTTTACATCGTAAATAAGTATATAGTTTTTTTACACTCTTAACTTTTGTTCTATCTTAAAGTGAATCTGTTATACTTACATAATATTAGATAACTTATATTTGTCTGTGTTTTTATAACTTAATCGTTTGAGGTGATTCTCTTTCTTAAAATCTTTAAAAACAAAAATTATGAGGTTAAGAATGCTAGTAGTTATGGTAATAACATTGTTATCATGTATTACTAATGGACAAACGAAACCTAAGACAAAATTTACAAACGAAATTGATTTTTCGAATGCTCCAAAAAGAGTAAGTAATCATTATCCTTTATCAGATCAAAGCAACAAATCTAAGTGGGTTAAATCTAATTTGATTAGCGATGAGTTTGATGCTGCATCTTTAAACACAAAGAAATGGCATCCAAATAACCCTGGGTGGAAAGGAAGAAAACCAACACTATTTCATGATGATAATGTAAGTTTTAAAGATAATGAACTTGTTTTTAAAATTAATCAACATCCTAAAAATGAGCAATTACTTGATGGATATACGCATACGGCTGGTTTTATTAGAAGTAAAAACAGTGTCTTATACGGATATTTTGAAGCTGAAATGAAACTAATGAATGATTCTTGGGTTTCTGGTTTTTGGTCTTCTTCGCCTACCAAGGAATGGTGGACAGAGATTGATTTTTGTGAAAATTCACCAGCAACAAAAAATCAACAAAATGATTTAAATTCTAACATACATGTATTTCACTCTCCTAAAAAATATGGAGATATAAAAAAGCATTTCAGTAGAAATAAAAAATATAAAGTTCCTTTTAACCTACAAGATGATTACCATGTTTGGGGTGTAGAATGGGATAAAAAATTCATCCGTTTTTATATAGATGGAGTGCTTTTTAGAGAAGCAGAAAATACACATTGGCACCAACCATTATTTATTAATTTTAATTGTGAGTCTAATAAATGGTTTAGTGCATTACCTAGTGAAAACAGTAAATTAGACGAAGAGTTTAGAGTAAAGTATTTTAGATTTTGGAGTAAAAAGAAACCTCTTAGAAAGGGGACTAACAAATACGCTAAAGATTATTATTAATTAGAAACATCATACTAATATAGTACCCCATTATGACAATAAATTTTCCTTTTGTATGTAAGCTTTTTTTAGGGTTTACCTTTTTTTTAAGTGTACAACTGTTTGCCCAGAAAAAGCCTAACATAGTAGTACTTTTTGCAGATGACATTAGTGCTCGAGAATTACCTATCTACGAATCTACAGTATGGTCTAAACCTATTTCTGGTAATGAAAATGGTTCTAAGCAAATTAATACTTCTGATACTAAATATCGTGCAAGTACACCTGTACTAAACAAAATAGCAAACGATGGTTGCTTTATTGAAACTACTTTTGCTGCAACCGTTTGTGGACCTAGCCGCGCCATGATGATGACAGGTCGTTATGCACATTTACATAAATGGTGGCACAATAAAGACAAAGGAAAAAACCCAGAAGGTAAAGTAGGATGGGATTTATTTGATAGTTCTCCCTACACCATTGCTCATATAGCTAAAAAAGGAGGTTACAAAACTTTTTGGGCTGGTAAAACACAAATGAAAATCGAAGGGTTTAAATTCGACGAGGGTTGCTTTACTCCAGGTGAAGGTTCTTATAATAAAGAGATTCATACAACAGATTTTAGATTGTATTCGAAGAAAATTAATGGTAAAAAGAAACTTTTTAATGGAGATACTCATAAAGAATTAACCTTTAGATCTTATGTACAGTCTGGTTGGTATTGGAAACCTCATGTACAATTAATGAATTATCCAGAGGCTAAACATTTAGAATGGTGGCCTAATACACCTAAATCTAAAAAGAACTTTGGGCTAAATTCTTATGGGCCGGATATCGAATTAGATTACGTTTTCGATTTTATGGAACGTAAAACGAAAAAGGACGAACCTTTCTTTGTATACCACACCAGCCATTTAGGTCACGATGCTTTCGACTTTTTTAACCCAACATCGAATAACAAATGGCCAGGGACTCCCAAAATTAAATGGGATGGTAAAAAGTATACACGTACACAACCAAATATTACAGGAGATAATGGAGTATACGATACCCATAATTCGATCACGGGGCATGGTATTCATCACCACGTAAATTATTTAGATTACCAAGTTTGGCAATACTTAAACAAGTTTAAAGAATTAGGTATTGAAAATGAAACTATTTTTATCTTTTGCGCAGATAATGCTACTAGTGGCTATGGTAAATCTAATCCTGTATCTCAAAGAGGAACTCACGTACCTTTAATTATTTATGCTCCTGGATTAAATATGACTAAAAAAGGTAAACAAAAGATATTAGCTAATATTTCAGATATTCTACCGACAATTGCCGATGTTGCAGGGGTAGAAATCCCTAAGAGTTACGAAATAAACGGAGAAAGTCTTATTCCATTTATAACAACCGAAAAAGAAGATCATAGAAAATGGATTTATGGCTACCACCAAGGAAAAACTATTATTCGTGGTGATTTAGTTTTAAAAGGTGGAAATAACAAATGGTACGATGTTAGTGAAATCCCAGATGATTTAATTAGTTTTCCTGTGATTAAAGATTGGACCAAGGTCTCTGAAGAACACCGTAAACAAAGAGATAAACTTAAAAAGATTCTTCCAAAATACGACCTTCACGGTACAGCACACGATGCACCTAAAAAAGGAATTGGAAGAGTTAAACCACTTAAATTAAAGAAGTAAATCAAAACGTACTTCCTACTAAAAAAGAGCCTCTAGATAGAAGCTCTTTTTCTTTTAAGGTAAATTCAAATAAGAACTGAAAACTGTAGAGAACCACTTTTTTTAAAACTACTATCACACTCGGTTAACTGATAAGGAAGGGAAGGAGTTCTTCACCAAAATATTCTCAATCATCTCTTATACCAATTCTGAAATAATATGGTTGTAATAAAATAAAAAAAGGATTTTCGCTAGTTCAAGGCATAAAATTTGGGTGTACGACAAATTTCCCTTTGTTAGAATTTTGTATTTTTAAGAGAAACGATGGACTTTAAATCTCAAGCAACCGAATTACTTTCGAAATATTTAGAAGAATGGGAATCAGACCCAACACGTATGCTAAGCGGATA
>CALFUO010000012.1 GCA_937929895.1 uncultured Aquimarina sp. | reverse complement strand
CCAACAATAGCCCGAAAGTGGGTAAGGGAACTAATGTCTTAATCTAACTAAAGGAGAAACAATAAACCATTTCGATTACCAAAACTGGTAGTGCCAAAGGGAAATGCAAAGCAAAAAAATTGCTTGCGGATTTTAGGTATTTTAAATAAAAATTAAACTACTGAGTATTATTTAGTCCCAAGAAGTATATGAAAATTTAGAAAACAGCATTTTATGTTGAGTATCTAGCATCTTATTTAGAATGTTTTGTGAGTTTTTGAAGCTAAAAACTTTAGACCAAAACGTCTAATCTATTGATATATAAAAACCTTTTTTCTATTCTCTTTCAGTGTGGTCTATATTCTAAAATTTCGGATGCTAGTAATTACACAGATATAAAATCTTTAAAATGTTTTACGATGAAAAAAAGACCTAACACAAAGGCTTACTCTAAAAAAGTAAATTATGTTAGGTCAAAAAAAATGAGTACTGTAAAAAAAGCCTAGCAGGGCATTTATCTATTAACACAACTGAAAAAATAAGGGAGTGCTTAAAGAAACTGCTAGGCTGTAAAAACTATTATTTATAAAAACTTTTCATGTATTTAAGACAGTGTACAGAGGTTAACTTCAGCGATAGTTAACCCCATAATACACTATCAAACAAATGGAAGCTGTTTATATCTTTATAAGACTTGCTCTGAAATTAAAATGGTATTGAGTTCCTTTTTAATCTGCTCTATCCAAGTTGTCAGTCTAATATCGTTAAGTTGTGATTCGTTATCGTTATCTAAAGCTAGTCCATAAAAGTAATCTTCTTCGTCACCTACAAATGCTACAGAGTCTGTATGACGATAACCTTCTGTTGGCCAATGACCTATTACTTTACCTCCGTTTTGTATAATTACTTTAGCCAGTATTCCGATACCATCTACAAAATACTCTGCATACCCTATCTGGTCTCCTAGACCATATATAGCTACGATTTTTCCTGTAAAATCTATAGTATTAAACTCATCGAAAAAGGTTTCCCAATCACTTTGTAAATCGCCATCGTACCATGTGGACAACCCTAAAAACAAAACTTTGTATTTCTCGAAATCTTCGACGTTCGCATCTCCAACTTCCATCACTTCTAGATCATCACTACCCCATAGATCTACAAAATCTTTGGTAATATCATCTGTTACTCCTGTATCCGATCCGTAAAACAATCCTATCTTCTCCATCTGATTTTTTATTTACAGTTCAAATATATTACTATTTTTAATAATTCTAAATAAAAATAATAATTATATTTGAAAAAAATTAAGTCATGAATTATCTACAACCCATATATCGAAATAACATAGGTACTTCTTATATGTTAAAGAGCTACGAAGACTGTGATGCCCCTTTCAATAAGATTCAATTACAAATAGGCGAAATTGCTGTCTTGTTGTCTAAAAAAGAATTGAAACACCTTTTAAATGTGATCCATTCTGCTAAAAAAGGCTGTCACTGTACATTTTGTGGAGATAAAACAGCATTAAAAGCTATTAAATGCGATACCATGTTTGCCACACTACATTTTAAAACTACGCCTAAAAATGTAGAGACCTTAGAAGAATTAATTCAGGGCACACTATTCGAATTAGAAATGGAAGAAATCTTAAGTTTCAACGACATCTATTAATAACAGTCAGCTTTAACTTGCTTAGAGTTTTTAAAGTATACTAGTGATGTATGTAAACGACGCACTATTATTTTTTCTAACGCTTCTTCTATTCCTTGTTGCATCTTCAAAGATCCACAAATAAAGATTTTTCCGTTACTATTCAGTACATCTAGAAATAAATCTTCTTGTTCGACAATTAAATCCTGAACATACCCTTTTCTTCCTTCTCTAGAAAATATTGTATGAAGGCTTTGTAACTTTTTAGATTGAATTTGTTCTTCTAAAAAAGGCCTGTATAACTGAAGGGATTCAAAGTTCCGCCCTCCCCAAAATAAAGAAATATTAGCTTCCTCGTTATTCGAAATCATACCCAAATAAGGAGCAATCCCAGTCCCATTCGCAATTAAAATCACTTTTCGAATGGAATGTGTTAAATAAAATTCTTCATTCTTTTCTATAAATCCTCGAATCACACCTCCCACCTTTAACTCACTTAGATATGTCGAACAGAGTCCGAATTCATGCTTTTTAACACTTAACCAAATGACTTCTTTTACTACAGCAATAGAATAAAAACGCGGTGCTCTTCCTTGACTGGCTTCTACCCCTATTATATCTCCAGATGTATATTCTAAACCTACTTGGGGCTTAAGCTTTAACACAAAAGTGTTATCGCAATTTAAACTCGATTTCTCTAGAACAACAAAATCAACAAACTTTTTATTCTTTTGCTCTTTAGCAGAAGGGAAAACCTCTAAAAGTTCTAAATTGTTTTGTGTTCCCCATTTTTCACACCATTCATTAAAACTAACTTCGTTCTGCTCGTCAATTTTAAAAAGCGATACCTCTTCCTTAAAACAAGCATGGGATTGAAACCACATATTAATATTTTCTGCAAAAGCACAGTATTTAGGATAAACTGAAGACCCAAAGCCAACAACGGAATACAATACTTCGTGATTCGGTTTCAATGCTTCTATCCTTTCTTTTAACCCGATTATTTTTACTGGCGGAGCGCCATCTCCATATGTAGAAGTTAACACAATTATCCTCCTTGTGTTTTCGAAAATTTCAAAAAACTCTAAAGGCCAAATTCCTATTTTTAAACCCAAATTATTTAAGGATTCGAAAAGCGCTTTACCAAAAACCCAAGTATTTCCTGTTTGTGACCCAACAAAAATATTTAGTTCACATTCTTCTATTGTCAATTTATTTTTAGTTTTCTTAAAAAGAATTTTGAGACGTTTTATCCCTAGAAATATTCCTGAAATAACTAAAAAAGAAATTCCAATACCTGTTATACATAAGATTACAGCCCACCACAGATTTCCTTCTCCTGTATGCCATCGATAACTCCAAGCTACAGAAAAGAAAGGTTTCAAAATCGAGTTCTGCGATATTACTTCACCTGTATACTGATGAACTTCTAATTGCGCTATATCAGTTTCAATGCTGAAATAATCCTCTTCGGCTGTAGAAAAAGGAAAAGTAATACTAGAAACTTGGCCAAGCTTTAATACCCCTAAAGCATTTTCTTTTTTTGAGTAAGAAATTTCATTTTCCGTACTCAAAAAAGAATTCTTCCAAAAACCTAATGTATCAAAAGATAAAACTATACCTGAAAAAGCTACTAGAAATATTGGAAAAAGAAAATATTTACTGATTACCACATGCCAACTTCCCCAATTATCGAGGGACTTCTCTCTTCTTAAAATTGAAAATACATTACCATATCTATCCAATAAGAGTAATATTCCCGAAAGTAACATTAGTAGCAAAGATGTCGTTGTTACCGACATAATAATCCGTCCTGTCTTTTTCAAAAATAAAGAGCGATGGAACGCTCTTATTTTTTGAAAAGCCTTACTTTTTTCAGAAACGTCTCCTAAGGAAAGTGCTGTATTCGGATTTATATAAATCGTCTTTGTTTCATTTTCTTTGGTTACAACCTCGGCTATTAAACAATTTGATTTTGTTTTAGTTATTTGGTAAACTTCCTCGTACTGATCGCTTAATTTTTTTAGCAAAACCTCTACTGAAATAGCCAATTGATTTTCTGATAATCCTGGTCGAAAATTAGAAATAGGTTCTAATGCCAAAAAACTACCTGACAAAGCACTGATAGCGATAAACACTCCTGCAATTAATCCTAAAAACAAATGACTAGATCTCCAAATGGAAAGTAACATACTTCTTTAATAAGAAAAAAACTTAGCTTTCTTTAAAACTAAGTTTAGATTATAAAATGAAAAATTGCTTCTAGAAATTAAAATGAGCAGTCGCCTACTATTATTATACTATGGCTTTGAAGATATTAATAGACAAACTGCCCAAAATAATTTCACTAAACAAATACACTATTTAGAACTATCGAACTAAATACTTTTCTAAAAGCTATCTATTTACCACAAATGCCTTAATTGCTTTTTTAATATCTCCTTTCGTTTTACAATCTTCAGCGAAAAGATGCTTATACAAAGGTTTGTTTTTCACCTTCTTTTTTAACACTAAGTCTTTTTTCTTCCCGTAGATGCCATCCCATTCATTACGAACCATGGCCCATTTTTCTTGATGTTGCGCCCACCATGCTTTAGCAGTAGCACATCTTTCTTCCGAAACTTTAGTATACGTATTGTACCCTTTTTCTTTGGCTAACACAAAGTCTTTCTCTCCTGCTTTTCGAACAATCTTCTTATTATCCTGATCGTGTACCCAACCGAAATCTGTAATTTCATGACGATTTCCTCGCTCTGTAACATTATAATCACTTCTCTTCGTATACTCTCTTCTTGGTAAAGGTGCATTCGTTGTGTTTTCCCAAAATGTTTTTCCATCTACATAAACCCAAGATCCACTACCCTCATAACGGGGGCTATCATCTACCTGAAATACTTTTTGCGACCATTGACCTTTTACTGCATCTTTGGCTTTTTCTTCGTACAACCACTCATTATCTCCGTTGTACATATAAAAACTAGTGTTTTGGTATTCCCAATCTTGTCTCCAATGTTTTACAATATGCACTTTATCCCCATGTCCTACTTGCAATAAATGCTGGATTACTACTTTATCGTCACCCTCTTCTACTAATTGACCATATTCTAATACCGTATCCGTCCCTTTATTATCAGAAGGCTTGTATAAAGAGTCTTTACTATAGCTAAATGTCTCTGAAAAATTGAATTGCACTTCAAAGCATCCACACATTTTTTTAATTGATGCTACATCTTTTTCTTGCTTATTTTGAGCCATAATCCCTGTAAATGAACACAGTAGCAATATTAATACCCTTTTTGTTGTTGCTCTTAATTTTTTCATTTGTTTAATTTCTTTTTTACTTATTTAGATTTAATAAAAATAAATATATATTTGCAACAACAAATCTATAGATAATGAGTCTAAATAAAAATAATATATTTATTTTTTTATTGGTTATACTACATAGTGCATTTAGTCAGAAAATGAAAATAGACTCTTTAGAGACTACCGTAATTACAGCTACTAGAACCAAAAGGCAATTATCATCGCTTCCTTTACCCGTGACTTTAGTCAGTAAGGAAACGATTCAAAAATCTGGAAGTTTACGTCTAAATGAGATTCTAGAAGAGCAAACGGGTATTGTTACCGTACCTGATCAAAGTGGTTTCGAAGGCATGCAAATACAAGGACTAGAATCTGAATATATATCTATACTAATTGATGGGGTTCCACTTCTTCGAGGGCGTACTGCGGGAAACTTTGATCTGAAACAACTAGCAGTTGGAAACATAAAACAAATTGAAGTTGTCAAAGGACCTTCTAGTGCTTTATATGGATCAGATGCTTTAGGGGGTGTTATCAATATAATTACTGATATACCTACTTCTAAGACTCCTAAGGGTTCTGTTTCCTATCGAAATGGAACATTTGTAGAACAAGATATCAACCTTAACATAGGGCAACGCATAGGTAAATTAACCTATAGTCTTTACGCCAATAGATTTTCCAGTGATGGTTATGATCTAAATAGAGAAACAGAGGGGGTGACTGTTACTCCTTTCGAGAACTACACCTTTGGAGGTAAATTCATTTATAAGTTCAATAAAAACATTAAAAATACGACTAGTGTAAGAACTTATACTGAGTATCAAGACATACTATCCTCTTTCGAAAATGAACCTTTAACGGGTTCAAGTAAATCCAAAGATTATAACATTCATAATCTAACAGTACATCAATGGAATGAAAAGTTCGACATGGAATATGAACTTTATTTCACCCAATTAAGAGCTAAAGAACGTGTAAATGGTGACGCTAACGCACGAGCTCTATTTAATACAGACTTTGACAATAAACTGTTCCGCCCCGAAATTCGAGCGCATTATCGCTATTCTGACAACGTTACTTTTACACTCGGGGTCGGAGCAACTTTTGATTATTTAGATCGGGTAAATTTTAGTGAAGCCAAAAATTTTAATTCTCAATATGTCTATGGACAAGCTGATATCGAGTTATTAAATCGTATTAACTTCATCTTAGGTGCTCGCCAAGATTGGCATTCCGAATACGATAAACGTTTTAGCCCTAAAGGATCTATTCGCTTTAAAATAAACGATCACTGGGCATTAAAAGGTTCCGTAGGTTCAGCTTTTAAAGCTCCTGCTTTTAGACAATTATTTTTGGATTTCACTAATTCCGCTGTTGGATATACTGTCCTTGGTCGCAACATAGCTTTAAATAGGCTGAACGCACTTGACGATTCAAATCTAATTCTTCGAAGAACTATTTCTGATGAAGAACTTCGAACTCCATTAAAGGCGGAAACTTCTGTTGCATTTAATAGTGGTTTTACCTACAACAATTCGAAACTAAAAGCAGAAGTCAATTATTTTAGAAATAACATAAGTAACCTTATAGACACTTTTGTAATTGGAACTAGAACAAATGCACAAAATGTATTCAGTTATCAAAACATAGAAAGTATACGTACCGAAGGAATAGAAATCAATTTTACGCTTAACCCAATCGAAAACCTGAAGTTATCAGGTGGCTATCAATTATTATATCATTTTGACAATTCTATCCGAGACGACTTTGATAATGGTAAATCCTTTTTTGCTAGGAGACCTATTACTCGAGAAGTTTTCAAAATTGAAAAAGACGACTACTTCGGTCTATTTAATCGCTCGAAACATCACATCAACATAAAACTATTTTACAATTGGGCTGAAAAAAACACCTCTTTCAGCTTAAGAACTATATATCGTAGCAAGTATGGACTATTTGATGATAATGGAAATGGAATACTAGATGTATATGATGGAAATGGCGCCTTTGTTAAAGGTTTCACTATTACTAATGCAACAGTTACAAAACACCTAAAAGATTTTCTGGATATCCAAATAGGAAGTAATAATCTATTCAATGTAAAAAATAATCCTATCAATTTTATTATTGGCCGAAGGATTTTTGGAAAAATAACCTATAATTTTTAAATATTTCAAATATGAAAAAGACTAACTTTTTAATCTATTTACTATGCCTAAGCACTTTAGGAATTGTATCGTGTTCAGATGATGACAACACTGATATATCACCCAATAACACATCTACTGACACACAAGGAAACACAGATAGAGAAGAAAAAGATGACAACAAAGAAGATGAATCTAAGGAAGTTACTTTAGAAGTAGTCGAGTTTAAGAACTTACCGGCAACTGTTGCTACAGAAGCTGAAAGAGATCAAATGGGGCAAATCACTAAACCTGAAACCGGAGCTTACACAAAATTTGATTTTGAAACAGGAAAAATAACAACTGACGAAAATGATTGGGATATTGCTTTTAGAACGACAGCTATTATAGTAAACGGAGGTGAAAATACTGGAACTACTGACGAACCAGACAGAACAAAGGAAGGTGCTATAGGCCTAACTGATGGGCTTTTCGATGAAATCACAGCGGTAAAAGACGTAAAACTTAAACAAGACTCGAAAGAAAATGGATTTGCTTTAACTCAACGCTCTGGACAAGGTTGGTATAGTTATGATTTTAGAACAAATGTTATTGGGCCTATCCCTGGGAAAATACTGATCGTAAAGACAAGTGAAGGTAATTACGCTAAAGTCGAGATCTTAAGCTACTACAAAGATAATCCTTCAGAAATTACAGATGATGATAAAAACAATGGAGTAAGGTATTATACTTTCAAGTACTCTGGTATCAAAAAATAAATAGGCACAAGTACTGCTAACACTCTCCTATTTATATTTTTTTTTCTAATTTGATAACCCTGAGAAATGAGTCTCGGGGTTATTTTGTACAGGCTATTTATCGTCTAATTCCGATTCAGAAATCTTTTCAGGATACATGGCCTTAATAGCATCTCTTTGCTGCTTTAATTCTAGCTTTTTTGGGGTATCTTCTTCAGCATCTTTCCAACGTTGGGTAAGGCTTTGAAAAGATGCTCCATACAACCGGTTTGCTTCTCTATTTCGTAAAAAATAATATGCTGCTAATAATTCGTTTTGTACTGCGAGATATGCTGCATAGTTAGTCTCTCTGCTATTCTTTACCGCAATCACTGCCTTACTTGGATGAGAAGACAAATCTTCATTTCGACTACCTTTACAATACTCACAATCACCTTTTCCATTATTATCTAAAAAAGCAATTGTCGCCTCTTTTAAATCTCCTATATCCATAGGTTCTTCCTCTACCAGTAACTCGTTTTTTGAATTAATTGATATTTCGAAGAGTTCTTTCTTCCGAATATCTACCGGAGGAATATCTCCTATCTTAGGAGGTAGTTTTCTATTGATTCCGATATCAGAGGCTATAGTAGTCGTTACCAAGAAAAAGATTAATAATAAAAATGCAATGTCTGCCATAGAACCTGCATTCACTTCGGGTGCTGTTCGCTTAGCCATAGTGTATCTATTTTAAGATTAAAAAATGAAACGAAGTAGCAACTAAACTACAACGTTATAGTGACTTTAAAATCTCAACAACTATACCGAGCTATGCCATAATGCAAATAGGCAACATAAAGATTACATTAAGTTAACATGATAAAACAAAAAGACCGC
>CALFUO010000011.1 GCA_937929895.1 uncultured Aquimarina sp. | reverse complement strand
TACGCAACGTATTGCTTCTATTAACGTAGGAGAAGGTGTTGTAGGACGTGTATTAGATACACTAGGAAATCCAATTGATGGTAAAGGTCCTATCGAAGGTGAAACCTTCGAAATGCCTTTAGAGCGTAAAGCTCCTGGTGTAGTTTACCGTCAGCCTGTAAATGAGCCATTACAAACAGGAATCAAGGCGATCGATGCTATGGTGCCAATCGGACGTGGTCAGCGTGAGTTAGTGATTGGTGACCGTCAAACTGGTAAAACAACAGTTTGTATCGATACGATCTTAAATCAAAAAGAATTTTATGATGCTGGTGAGCCAGTTTACTGTATCTATGTTGCTATCGGACAGAAAGCTTCTACAGTAGCAGGTATCGCTAAAGTATTAGAAGATAAAGGAGCATTAGCATACACTACTATTGTAGCAGCTAACGCATCTGACCCTGCACCAATGCAGGTATATGCACCATTCGCAGGAGCGGCTATCGGAGAATATTTTCGTGATACTGGTCGTCCAGCATTAATCATCTATGATGATTTATCTAAGCAAGCGGTTGCATATCGTGAGGTGTCTTTATTATTACGTCGCCCACCAGGACGTGAAGCATATCCAGGGGATGTATTCTACTTACACTCTCGTTTATTAGAGCGTTCTGCAAAAGTTATCGCTGATGATAAGATTGCTGCTCAAATGAATGATTTACCAGATTCATTAAAAGATAAAGTAAAAGGAGGTGGATCTATTACAGCACTTCCGATTATCGAAACACAAGCAGGTGATGTATCAGCATATATCCCTACAAACGTAATTTCGATTACTGATGGTCAGATCTTCTTAACTTCAGACTTATTTAATTCAGGGGTTCGTCCAGCCATTAACGTAGGTATCTCGGTATCTCGTGTAGGAGGTTCAGCTCAGATTAAGTCGATGAAGAAAGTAGCAGGTACTTTAAAATTAGATCAAGCTCAATTCCGTGAATTAGAAGCATTCGCGAAATTCGGATCTGATTTAGATGCTGCAACTTTAAATGTGATCGAGAAAGGAAAGCGTAACGTTGAGATCTTAAAGCAAGCTCAAAACGATCCTTATACTGTAGAAGATCAAATTGCGATCATCTATGCTGGATCTAAGAACTTATTAAAAGATGTTCCTGTAAACAAAGTGAAAGAGTTCGAAGCTGATTATGTTGAGTTCTTAAATGCTAAACACAGAGATACGTTAGATACTTTAAAGAAAGGAAAGCTTACTGACGAAGTAATAGATGTTTTAGTAGCTGTAGCTGCTGAAGTTTCTAAAAAGTTTGCTTAATTAATATAGTATTGAGTACAAAGTATCAAGTATAGAGATTTGATACTTTGTATTTATTTTAATAGTCTTTGTACTTAATACTGAATACTTAGTACTAAAAGAATGGCCAATTTAAAAGAACTTAGAAGTAGAATAAAGTCGGTATCATCGACAATGCAGATTACTAGTGCTATGAAAATGGTATCTGCAGCAAAGTTAAGTAAAGCTCAGGAGGCTATTCAGCAGATGCGTCCGTATACTGATAAGTTAGCTGAGTTACTTCAAAATCTGAGTGCTTCGTTATCTGGAGAAAGTGAAAGTATCTATGGCGTAGAGCGTGAGGTGAATAATGTTTTAATTATTTCTATTGCTTCTAACAGAGGATTAGCTGGTGCTTTCAATTCTAACATTATTAAGACTTCTAAAAAGCTTGCTGAAGAAGTTTACGCAGGTAAAAATGTAGAGTTTATTACTATTGGTAAGAAGTCTAATGATATATTAGATAAGCTATATAACGTAGTTGAAAATAACAACGGGATTTGGGATGATTTGACTTTTGTGAATTCAGCTGTAATTGCTGAAAAGGTGATGGCAGATTTTGTTGCAGAAAAATATGATAAGGTAGTTTTGGTATATAACCAGTTCATAAATGCAGCTTCCCAGAAGGTACAGGAAGAGCAGTTCTTACCTATTCAAAAAATAGAAAGTACAGAAGCTTCAGCAAAAGAGTATATTTTCGAACCATCACAAGAAGAAATTGTAGAAGAATTGATTCCTAAGTCATTGAAAATTCAATTTTACAAAGGACTAAGAGATTCTTTTGCGTCAGAGCATGGAGCGCGTATGACTGCAATGCACAAGGCAACAGATAACGCTACAGCTTTAAGAGATAGTTTAAAATTACAATACAACAAAGCACGACAAGCTGCTATTACAAACGAAATCTTAGAGATCGTTGGTGGTGCAGAAGCATTGAATGGTTAGTTAGAATTGTAATTGCAATAACAAATAAAAAAGGCTTAACTAATTTTAGTTGAGCCTTTTTTATTTAAGAAATCTCGTCTGTTTAGTTATCCAGACAATATAGGGCATCGGTATTATACCATTTCCTAATTGAATTTATCGAATTAAAAAGCGCCTTTTAAAATTTTACTTCAATATTAAAAACTAGCGTAGTTACTGCTATGCTAATTTTTTATGATTTGTAAAACTCCAAAAATTATCTTTTTCTTTTAAGGTAAATTCAAATAAGAACTGGTATTATATCTGTTTAAATTCTTCTAGATTTAGGTATTTACAAGGTCAGAGTAAGTGTATAATTTCGCAGAGTTGCTATGTTTTTTATATAAAATAGGAACCCTGATAGCTTTTAATCCTGTTACGGCTTGTAGGTCTTCCAATTCAACGATTTCTATTTCTGAAGCTAAATAATTTTTAGACTGTAAAAAGTAAATGTAATCCAAATACTCCTTTTCATCTTGTTTATGTGAATAAACAATGTTGAGTTTGCCTTTTTGCGTTACTCGTTCCTTAGTGCCTTTAATATGTGCTTTGTCAACACGTTTCTTTACAATTTCATAGCGCGCATTATAGGTTCCGTCTACATCAAATTGCTTTTCATCCATTCTAAAACTTATAGTCAATGGAGTATTAAATACTAATATCATAGATGCAACATCTAGGCTAACTTCGAAGTCAGGTTGCATTTGGTAATAGGTGTTTTCCATTTCACACATTACTTGTAATTGCCATAACCTTAAATTTTTTAAATATATAAGATCAAATGGTTTGTTTTCTGTAATAGAGGCACCTATGTATATATTGTGTTCTACACCATCTGTTTTAAAACGTTCGAAGAAATGAGGGTACATTTCTTGAGCCTCTAATTGTTTTTTATCTAAGAGTCCGGCCATTTTTTTATTAATCTGTGCAACTGTATTATCATAAGCCTTTCGGTTTTTGTACAGCACTTTTAGATGGATATCGATCTTAGAAAAATACGAGTCAATACTAGCTGATAACAAATCATTCTTTTTTAAATGTTCAAACAATGGGTGAATTTGTTTTTTAAATAAAGAAGTAATCAATTGTTCACTATCTACTTGAAAATGTTCTTCTATTTCTTTGGCATAAATATCGAGTTGATAAATATGTTGTTCGTATATCGGTAAAGTATTGATTTCTCTAGCTTGGGTCAACAGTTTTTTAGCAGCTTTAATCTGAAGTTTTAAATCTTCTTTGGTAGCTTGGTTTCTTGCCTCTGATGAACCCTTAATATCTATTTGTCCGTAGAGTGGATATACTTTTTCGAATGCAATTTTTCTGAAAATTGGGTTTTCGTTTAAAACCTGACGACGTAAAAAACGTTTGGCTTCATTTTTAAATTTCCAATAAACACTTGAATGTATCGAAGTACATTCGTGTTGAATGATAGCTTCTATTAAATTGTCTTCTTCTTCTCTGGCTCTCTCTAAACTAGATATAATAAATGGCATTACATCGTTTAGTTTATTTGCGTTTATGCTATTCAATACTTTAGGTGTTGTAGAAGTCAATTCTAAAACACCTAAAAAATAATCGACATTAGCTACTGGAGCAAGAATACAGCTTTTAATATTTTGATGTTTTAAGCTATTCAATATAGCAGAATGACCTTTAGAATTGTCATAAGACCTATCGACATCAGAGAACGATATATATTTTTTTTGTTTGAAAATGCGATCATAAGACCATTCACACAGACAGTTTTGACAATCATCATCGTTTTTTTCATTTAGTATAAAACTTTTGATCTGTTCTCCTTGAAGCGTTTCTAGTTTTTTGTTTTCTGAATTATAAACCGTAAATCCTACCTTAACATCAGAGATATTTAACATCGATCGGAAAACCTGATGGAGGTTTTCTACTATTTCTGCTTTTGCAGGTTCTTCTTTTCCTATTAAGGTAGATTTTAGATTCGAAATAGATTCGCTATCAGTAACATCAAAAATATTCGATATAATAAAACCTTTGAAGATGTAAGAATTAGGCGGAAATTTTTCTTTCCATAATTCAATACTATCGTAGTTGTCTAATAATATATCTACATCTTCAGTCGTAATTTCGGGAGTATCTTCTTTTTTAAATATTTCTATAAAATCGGCATTAAAAAGCACTTTATAGTATCTTAAAATTCCGTTTGCGTCTGGTATTTTATAGAGAAAAGGTCGCTTAAGATTAATAGCATAATTGTAGTAAAAAGCTAAAATAATAGTACACGAAACGATATAACGTTCATCTTCGGATTGATACGAAATATTAGGCAGAAAATCTTCTCCGGCATTTTTAATTATATTTTCGAAACGTGTCGAGCTATTGAAAACAAAATCAAAAAACGGAATGGAAGCAGCTTTAATTTCATTTAGTGTAAGCACTTCACTAAAGATATCTTGTAAAATGAATTTGATATCGTTTTTATATTCATACAAAAGATTCAGATTCGAGAAACCTTCTCGGAAAAAAGAATGTTTATTGGCAGTATCAAGAATTTCTCTAGCCTTTTGTCTTTTAAAATTAGAATCACTAGAAAGCATATTCTCATACATTTTCAAGAATTTATCGAATCCTACTAAGATTTCGAAAGGTGCATGGATATCATTAGCGTAATTTTTCTTCATAGGTCATATTCAGTCTTCAAATTTAAGAATTGTACATGTCACATAAGGTTTTCTTAACATTGCATTAAGGTAGGCATTATAAAATGTCTATTACGTTGAATTTTAAGGAAATGAGATCTTATTTTGCATTACTAAAAATTAGGTTTATTAATCGATTATGTATAGATAAACGATGATTGAAATTCATGTTCTCTAACGCAAATTCATTATTGTTTTGTGCGATTTTTAATACAGTATTTTTGCAGAATGTAAGTAGATGTTAGTATTACAGAAAACGTACTACTTACTCTCCTCTAAATTAGTACTTAAATAACAACGTCTTTGATTCCAAAAGAGACTAGTTATTCGACTTCAAGCAACACTTCCAGAATTTTGGTAGAAAATGCAAAAGGAGTCTCCAACAATAATAAACTTTAAAAACCCAATAAGAGACGATCGTGGTTTTAGGGAGATGATACTCTTTCGTTCTTTGTCAGTCAGCCGAGTGTGACGGTAGTTTAAAAAAAGTAGTTCTCTTCAGATTTTCCCTTTTAAAATAAGTTATTTAAATAACCATATTATGTAGAATAAAACTAAAAAAAGAACATACTAAATAAAGAAGGCTATTTCGATATAGTTGTAAATTAGCACAAATGGTTATCATTTGTACATCAAACTGTTAAATAATATAACATATTTAGTTTGAAGTGATATCTTGCTATCCCCAAAATTATTTTAATGCCTATAATTTCTACGTTAAAATTACTTTTAAGTATTTGCATATTTGGATGTGTTTCAAGTATTGCGCAATCTTCAATAAAGTTCGATCATATTACTTCAGAGAACGGTCTCTCACAAAATGACGTTAATGCCATTATTCAGGATGACGAGGGATTTATGTGGTTTGGTACTCACGATGGTCTAAATAAGTACGATGGTTACAACTTCAAAGTGTATCGTCACGAAGAAGATAACCCGCAGAGTATGACGAATAATTTAATCCAATGTTTGCAAAAAGATAAAGATGGTAATCTTTGGATGATAAACACTAATTCGGGGATTACAAAATTTGATATTCGTACAGAAACTTTTACCAATTTTAGACACGAAAAGGGAGAATTTACTTCTGCACCAAAATTGATAAACAAAGCAATTTACATAGATGCAACCAATAGATTGTGGGTAGCAACTAATAAAGGAGTAAGTATTTTAAATATTAATAAAGTAGAAGAAGGTTTTCTTCATTATACAATTTTAAGAAAGAATAGTAATAGAGGTATTGTTACTAGAGCGATTTTTCAATCTAGTGACGAACAAATATGGATTGGAGGAGAGTGGGGGCTTTTTAAAGCTATTATAAACGGAAAAAATGATATAAAGTTTATAAATGTTACAGAAGATCTTGGGGTTGATTTTGTTCCAAGAATACATGCATTTGTAGAAGACCAATATAACAATCTTATTGTTGGAGCTAAGAAAGAAGGGCTTTTTATAAAAAATAAATCAGAAAATACATTTAAGAAGTTTGCAGTATTACCTGTTATGGGTATGCAAGTTGATGATAATAATAACCTATGGGTAGGTGGTTTTCAGGGATTACATAAATTCAAATATAATAATGACGAAAACTCTTTTAAGTTAGAAGAGCGTTTTGCTTATAACCTTACTAAACCTTTAGGGGTTAATAGTAATGCAATTAGAGCTTTGTATAAAAATAGACAAGGGGTACTCTGGGCAGGTACAAAAGGTAAAGGAGTTAATAAATTTTCACCAGAAAAAAATCCTTTTGTTGTAGTAAAAAAGACATTAAAAAAAAATTCCTTAAGCCATAATAATGTTAGAAGTGTTTTTCAAGACAGTTTTGGTACTATTTGGGTAGGTACAGAAGATGGTAATCTAAATTATAGCTTAACTAATGATTACCATGATTTAACTTTTAATGAAATTAAGAGAACACAAAATGTTTTCAGTATTCATGAGTATAAAATCGGTGATAAAAAGTATTTGTATTTAGGTCAACAATCGGGTAGATTTCTTAGTAGAATCCTATTGGAGAAAGGTAAAAGGTATACCTTTAGAGATGTTGAGAAAGTAAAAAAATCAAAAATAGGGAGTGTTTTTAATATGGAGACGACCCAAGATGGCTCTTTGTGGATAGGAACTTATTCGAAAGGTATCTTTAAATATAAACCTAACAAAGATGGAAGCGTAGATGTCCTAAATCACAATGTTTGGAATAGTGGCTTAAGTAATAAAATCATCAGAAGTATACTTGAAGATCAGAAAGGAAACCTATGGGTTGGAACAGCAGAAGGCCTAAATTTTATCCCAAAAGGTGATTTAAACAAGAAACATCCAAAGATTAAAGTATTTAGGCACATCTCAGGAGATACGACTAGTATCTCTAACGATTATATTTTAGATGTATACCAATCTAATGAAGGTACAATCTGGATAGGTACTTTCGGAGGTGGTTTAAATGCTTTTACTGGGGATCCAAGTGTAGATAAAACTTTTAAGAGAATTACTACTAAAGATGGATTAGCTAATAATATTATCAAAGGTATTGAAGAGGATAACGAAGGTAACTTATGGATTAGTTCTAATAAAGGGATTACGCGATACACTATCGAGAATGGGAAAACGCTAAGTTTCGGAACTAAAGATGGGCTTCAAGGAGAAGAGTTTTTAGAATTATCAAGTTTTAAGAACAGTGATGGTTGTCTCTTTTTTGGGGGTGCTAATGGTCTAAGTATCTTTAACCCTAAAGAAATTATAGAAAAAGAAACAAAAGTTAGCCCCCTGTTCACTGATTTTTACTTATTAAATAAAAAGATTGAAACAGGAGAAGAGAAAGATGGTAAGGTTATTTTTAATGAAGAACTAAGCTATTCAAAATCTATTGTACTTCAGCCAGAAGAAAATAGTTTTTCTATAGAATTTTCTTCGACAGATTATTTAGCAGCAAAGAAAAATAGATTTCAATTTAAGTTAGAAGGCTTCGATAAAAATTGGCGAGAGGTAGATGCACGACAACGTTTTGCAACCTATACTAATATTCCCCACGGCACATATAATTTTAGATTAAAAACGTTAAATGGTGCAGGAGATTGGAGTACCGTAGAGAAACAGTTAGCGATTCATGTACAAACCCCTTGGTGGAAAACCTCTATAGCTTTTTTTATATATGCTTTGGTTATAGGTGGTTTATTGTTGGCATTTAGAAGGTTTACAATTGTACGAGCAGAAGAAAAACATCAATACCAGGTAGGTAAAATTGAGAAGAAAAAGTCCGAAGAATTACAGCAAATGAAGTTAGAGTTTTTTACCAATATTTCTCACGAATTTAAAACGCCACTAACATTACTAATAGGTCCTTTAGACTTACTAGAGAAAAACAACGAAGATTGGAACTCAGATCAGCGTCAAAAACAATACGACCTAATGCGTAAAAACACCAATTACTTAATGCGATTGGTGAATCAGTTATTGGATTTTAGGAAAATGGATCGAGAAAAATTAGCCTTAAAATTTAGTAATCTAAATCTAGAAGAATTTGTAAACGAAACTGTAGAGCCATTTACATTTCTAGCTACTAAGAAGAATATTGATTTTAAAGTAATATCAGATCACAGTCAAAGTATTATTCCATTTGATCCAGATGCCTTAGAGAAAATATTAAACAATCTATTATTTAATGCATTTAAATTTACTTCAGAAGGAAAGTCGATTAGTCTAGAAATTCACGATGGTAGTGTTTTCGAAAACCCTCGGATTTTAGATAAAGAATTAAAGTTAAAAGACTTTGTTGTACTTCAAATAAGAGATACAGGTAAAGGGATTTCTAAAGAAAAATTAACTCATATTTTCGAACGTTATTATTCAGAACGTGATAAAAATATACAAGGAGCAGGTATAGGTTTGTCCTTTACAAAGAAATTAGTCGAAATGCATAGTGGTTTTATATATGTGACAAGTGTCGAGAATGAAGGGACAACATTTTCGGTGTTATTACCCAAGCATTATCATGAAATATCGGATTCTAAAATCTTAGAATTAGAAAACGAAGTCAAAGCAGAACAATCTATAAGTTTAGAATTAGATACTAATAGTTTAGCATCTGAAATTAAGGAAGGTTTAGGAAAGGTAAAGACGAACAAAAAGCAATCGGATTTACCAAAAATTTTATTAGTAGAGGACAATGATGATATCAGAAATTTCGTTAGAAATGGTGTTTTAAATACATATAAAGTTATTGAAGCGAGTAACGGAGAAGAAGGGTTACGTCTTGCTAAGTCCGAGAAGCCACAATTGATTATTAGCGATATTATGATGCCAGTGATGGATGGGTTTCAGATGGTAAAAAGCTTACTAGATGATGAGCAAGTGAGTAATATACCTGTAATAATGCTTACAGCTAAATCGAATAAAGAAACCGAGAAAGAAATTTTAGAGTTAGGTGTTGTAGATTTCGTAAGAAAACCTTTCGACTTAGAAGTATTATTGCTGAAGGTTAAAAATATAATAGAAAAACAGCAAAAACTAAGAGCAAACTACAATAACAAAGTTTCTTTAGAACCCAAAGAAATAGAGGTTATCTCTTCTGATCAACGTTTTTTACAGCAAGCCATGCAAATTATTGAGGAAAACATGATGAATACAGAGTTTAGTGTAGAAACGCTTGTAGAAAGCATGGGAATGAGTAGAAGTAACTTATATTTGAAACTCAAAGAAAATACGGGTTTATCCTCTAGCGAATTTATACGAAGCGTTCGATTGAAGAGAGCAGTGCAGTTACTTAAAAAGAGTGATCTGTCTGTAAAAGAGATTATGTATATGACTGGTTTTAATACAGCTTCGTATTTTTCGAAGTGTTTCAAAAAGCAGTATGGAGTGGTACCGAGTGAGTACATGAAAAGTTTAAATAAAGAAAAGAAACATTAATCAAGAACCCAAAAAACATGAATCACAAATACGTTTTTCGTTTTTTCTTCGTTTTCGCAACTGTAATTACAATCGGTTGTACTAGTCAGTCAAAGACGGTAAAGAAGACAGCCCAGGTGAAAAAGCCTAACATTCTTTACATTATGTCAGATGACCATACCACACAAGGTTTTGGTATTTACAATAGTCGTTTAGCAAAACTAAACCCTACTCCAACTTTAGATCAAATTGGTAGAGAAGGGATGATTTTTGATAACTGTTTTGTGACAAATTCAATTTGTACTCCAAGTAGAGCTACAATTATTTCTGGGCAGTATAGTCAAGCAAATGGAGTATTAGATTTAGAAGGTCATGTAGATGCTAAGAATCAATATCTGCCACAAGAAATGAAAAAGTTAGGATATCAAACAGCAATTATTGGTAAATGGCATTTAGAAAAACAACCCAACTTTGATTACTATAACATTTTCACAGAGCATCATCAGCAAGGTTCTTATTTTGACCCTAGTTTAACAGAGTCGGGTATGAATTATGCAAAATACGGTACTCCTAAATATCAAGGAAAACGCTACAAGGGGCATAGTTCTGATATTGTAACAGACATTTCTATCGATTGGTTAGAGAATAAGCGAGATAAGGATAAACCATTCTTCTTAATGCATCAATTCAAAGCTCCTCACGATGAGTTTGAGTATGCTCCTCGTTACAAAGATTATTTAGAGAATACATTTATTCCAGAACCCAAAAGTTTATACGATAATAAAAACAATGGATCAATCGCTACACGCGGGGAGAATGACGCTTTATTAAAAGATATAGGATCTTCTGTTTCTGATAGAAATACGATCAGGCATATGGGAATGCGTATTTGGAAGGATACTTATTCGAAGAGAAATAATCCGGATTTTGATTACCATAAAGCAGACGATTTAAAAGGTAAGGAGTATACAAGTGCAACATATCAAGAGTATTTAAAGAGATATTTGCGTTGCGTAAAAGGAGTCGATGACAATGTAGCTCGTTTAGTGAAGTATTTAAAAGATAATGATCTTTATGATAACACAATTATTATATACACAGGGGATCAGGGGTTTATGTTAGGAGAACACGATTATATCGATAAACGTTGGATGTACGACGAATCTATGCGTATGCCTTTTATTGTACGTTACCCACCAACGATCAAAGCAGGATCTAGATCAGATGCCTTAGTAAATAATACAGATTTTGCTCCGACAATGATTGCTTTAGGAGGAGGAAAAGCACCAAAGAAAATGCAAGGACATAGTTTTAAATCGATCTTAGAAACAGGTAATGAGCCTGTAGATTGGAGAAAGTCTACGTACTATCGCTACTGGATGCATATGGCACACGCACATGCAAACCCAGCACACTTTGGTATTCGTTCTAAGAAATACAAGTTGATTTTCTTTTATGGTAAGTACTGGGTAGATACCAAAGATCCAAATGCAACATGGAATAAAAAGAGTTGGAAGAATAGATTTACATGGGATACTCCAGCAGGTTGGGAATTCTACGATCTTACCAAAGATCCTAAAGAAATGAATAACGCTTATAAAGATCCAGAGTATGCAAAAGTGATTGCAGAAATGAAGACGGAGTTAATCAAAGTAAGAGAAGAATTGAATGAGACAGATGTAAATTATCCACACATTCAAAAAGTAATCGACGAACATTGGAATGACTAGATAGAAGATTACAAAGTGATATCTAGTTTTTAAAAATAGTAAGATTAGGTTTCCTCCTTTTAAGGAGAGAGGGTTAGGGTGTTTTTTATAGAAATGCACATCTTAACCTTCCCTAAAGGAAGAGGAAAAGAAATAAAGAATCCTAAATTATAATATAAACAATGAGAATAGTAAATCATATTGCTTTAGTAGCTTCTTGCGTGGCAGCTTTAACTGCGTGTAAGCAAAAAGAGGCCGCCAGAGAGCCTGTAGCTGAAGTAGCAAAAGAAGTTAAAAAAGGCCCTTACGAACCGAACTGGGAATCTATTAAGAAACATTACAAAGATCCAGCTTGGTTTAATAAACAAAAGTTTGGAATTTTTATCCACTGGGGTGCTTATACCGTACCTGCATTCGGATCAGAATGGTATCCGAGAAATATGTATATGGATACAGCTAAGTTTACGGCTGAGTTAAAATTACAAAGTAAAGGTCCCTCTAAAGAGTTTTTATATCACAAGGAAAACTTCGGAGATCATAAAGAGTTTGGATACAAAGATTTTATCCCAATGTTCAAAGCAGAGAAATTCAACGCTGCAGAATGGATTCAAACTTTTAAGAAAGCAGGAGCTAGATATGTAGTGCCTGTAGCAGATCACCACGATGGTTTTGCCATGTATAAGTCTAATACTACACGATGGAATTCTGTAGATATGGGGCCTAAAACGGATTACTTAGGAGAATTAATGAAAGAAGGTCGTAAAGAAGGGTTGATCATGGGAACTTCTTCTCACTTTGCTTTCAACTGGTCATTTTACAATAAAAAAGATCATTTCGATACCACCGATCCTCAGTATGCAGATTTATATTCTTCTAAAGGGAAAGATATCAATGAGCCTGTGTCAGCAAAGTTTAAAGAAAGATGGTGGGCAAGAACAAAAGATTTAATTGATAACTATCAACCGGACATCTTATGGTTCGATTTTATGTTAGATACTCCAGACTTTAGAGAGTACCGTCCTAAGTTAGCTGCTTACTATTACAATAAAGGAGTAGAGTGGGGTAAAGAAGTAGTATTACAGGATAAGAACTTCTATGAGCAAGCATTCCCAGAAGGAACAGTGATTTATGATTTAGAAAGAGGGAAATTGCCAGATATCCGTAAACTACCTTGGCAAACAGACACTTCGATTGGTAAAAACTCTTGGAGTCATGTGTCTAACTGGAAGTCTAAAACTGCCAATCAATTGATCGATGACTTAATTGATATTGTTTCTAAGAATGGAAACTTATTATTAAACGTTGGGCCAAAAGCAGACGGAACTATACCCGAAGATCAAAAAGAGATTTTATTTCAAATCGGAGCTTGGTTAGATGTCAATGGTGCTGCAATCTACGATACAGAATACTGGAAGACTTTCGGGGAGGGACCAACAGAAGTTAAAATGGGGCATCACTCAGAAGGTAAAAACAAAGATTTTACAGGTCAAGATATTCGTTTTACTCAAAAAAATGGAAAGTTATATGCTATCATGATGGCGTGGCCTAAAAACGGAGAAGTAACTATCGAGTCTTTAAGTACTACTAGCGAGTATGCAAAAGATTTAAAAGTGAAGTCTGTTAAACTTTTAGGAAGCGATGATCTAAAAGTTATCTTTGTACAAACAAAAAAAGGTTTAGAGGTAAAAGGTCTAGGTGCTAAGAAAGGAAATTTTGCGCACGTATTAGAAATCGTTAAGTAATTACTAAAAAATATAAAATACGATTCCTGCAAGTTGGTAACATCTTGTAGGTTTTTAATTTAAAATAAGCTGACAGCCGTTGGTTGGAAGCTCAAAGCCAAAGAAATGAAATACATTGTTTGCGAAAAACCAGGAGAGTTTTTATTAAAAGAAAAAGAAGCTCCAATTAGAAAAAAAGGAGAAGCTCTATTAAGAGTAAAAAAAGTGGGTATCTGTGGTACAGATTTACATGCTTATTCAGGTAATCAGGCATTTTTCACATATCCAAGAATTTTAGGACACGAATTAGCATCAGAAGTTGTCGAGATTGGAGAAAATGAAAGAGGACTTAAAGCAGGTGATAAGGTAGTAATCATGCCTTATGTAAGTGACCCAACAAGTTTTGCTTCTAGAAGTGGAAAAACAAACTGTTGTCCAAATATTAAGGTATTAGGAGTGCATACAGATGGTGGGATGCAAGAATTCATCACAGTGCCTCAAGATTTATTATTACCAGCAAACAATTTATCTTACGACGAAATGGCAATCGTAGAACCTTTAGCTATTGGAGCACATGCGATTCGTCGTGCTAACGTCCAAAAAGGGGAAACAGTTGTAGTTGTAGGGTGTGGGCCTATCGGAATCGGAATGATTAAATTAGCTCAAATCGCAGGAGCAAAGGTAATTGCTTTAGATGTTAACGATGGTCGTTTAGAATATGCTAAAAATGATATTGGTGCGGACTATGTAATTAATGTTAAAGATAATGCAGTAGAAAAGGTTGCTGAAATCACTAACGGAGATATGGCTGCGGCGGTTTTCGACGCAACAGGATTCAAAGGAGCTTTAGAAACGGGTACTGATTATATGGCTCATGGTGGTCGTTATGTATTGGTTGGATTATCTAAAGGAGATTTGACATTCAATCACCCAAAGATTCATTCAAAAGAAACAACTCTTATGTGTAGTCGTAATGCTACATTAGAAGATTTCGAGCATGTAATTAATGTGCTAGATCAATTCCCAACAGACTCTTTTATTACGCACAATGTTCCGTTTACAGAAATGATTAAGAACTTCGATAGTTGGACCAAACCAGAAACAGGAGTAATAAAAGCTACTGTAGATTTTTAAAAGCTATATAATTTTGTGCTTTCTTGTTTTCTTGACAAGAAAGCACAATTTATATAATTCTAGGTCATCCCGAATCCAATATAATGTAACTAGGATGTTATTCATCCTTTGTAAATTAAAAAACAGAATAAATCTACTTTCTAAATAATTAGAAATAGACTTATTTAACGATTTACTATAGACTTATCATTTATAGCTTATATTACATTTTTTTTTCAGAAATTTGCCGCATTTCAAACATATTTTATTAATAATATGTTAAACAAGAGAGGGCTTTTTAGAAGTCCTTTTGATTTGTGAATAAACTTAACATGCAGAAAATTATCACTTTTGGTGAAATACTAGGTCGATTTTCACCACCTAACAATCTTCGTTTCAGTCAGGCGACTTCGTTTGAAGTTATTTATGGAGGAGGAGAATTTAATGTTGCCGCGTCTTTAGCGAATTATGGTTTAGATGTAGAGTTTGTAACTGCGTTACCAGAAAACGCAATTGCCCACTGTGCCATGAGAACCATAAAGAGCTTCGGGGTTGGGTACAAACATATTTTACGTCAAGGGAAAAGATTAGGGCTTTATTTTTTAGAAAATGGAGCATCAGGAAGAAATAGTACCGTAGTATACGATCGTGATGATTCTTCGATTTCTCAAATCCAATCAGGAGATATCGATTGGGACGAAGTTTTAGACGGAGCGACTTGGTTCCACTGGAGTGGGATTACACCTGCGTTATCTCAAAACGCAGCAGATGTATGTTTAGAAGGGATACAAGCTGCAGCTGCTAAAGGTTTAACAATTTCTACAGATTTGAACTACAGAAAGAAGTTGTGGAAATACGGAAAAGAACCAAAAGATGTAATGCCAGAATTATTAAGCTATAGTAATGTAATTCTTGGAGACGTAGACACTGCTTTATTCATGTTAGGAAAAGAAAAAATAGATCCTGATTACTCTACAGATGTAGAAGCGAAAGCAGTATTTGATAAAATATTCAAATTATTGCCAAATTTAAAAACAATGGCAATGACCTTCAGAAATTCTATAAATGCATCTCATCAACGTATCGGTGGACTGCTATATAACGAAGGCGAAATTTATAGAAGAAGGTTAGACGAGATTGTTCCCGTGGTAGATCGTGTAGGTACAGGAGACGCTTTTATGGGAGGCTTAATCTATGGTCTTATAGAGTATAAAAACGATTTAAAGAAAGCAGTTGCTTTTGCAACGGCTGCTTGTATTATCAAGCATACGATTTTCGGAGATGTTAATCGAGCTTCTAAACAAGAGATATTAGATTTCTTAGGAGGAGATGGATCTGCGAAAGTAGATAGATAAAATTCCCAAAAGGGAATTTGGCTGTCAGCTTCGGGCTATCAGCCATCAGCAAAGATTTGAACAATAAGAATAATAAGCTCGCGGCTCGAAGCTCGCGGCTCAAAGCGAAATAAAATGGCCCAATTTTCAAGAATTGAAGTAGCACAGGTAATGAAGAAAACAGGTATGGTTCCTTTATTTTACCACCCAGATGTAGAACTAGGTAAAAAAGTATTGAAGGCGTGTTACGACGGTGGAGCACGTTTGTTAGAATTCACAGCACGTGGAGATTTTGCTCACGAAGTTTTTGCTGAATTAACAAAGTATGCAATCGCTGAGCTTCCTGGAATGATTATGGGGGTTGGATCGATCACTGATGCAGCAGCAGCTTCGTTATATATGTCATTAGGAGCTAATTTTATCGTTACTCCTGTGTTCAGAGAAGATATCGCTATTGCATGTAATCGTAAGAAAGTAGCTTGGAATCCTGGTTGTGGTACTTTAACAGAAATAGCAAGAGCTGAAGAGTTAGGATGTGAGATCGTTAAATTATTCCCAGGGAACTTATACGGACCTAAGTTTGTAAAAGGTATTACTGGTCCTCAACCATGGACTTCAATTATGCCGACAGGTGGAGTAACTACGGAAGAAAGTAACTTGCAAGAGTGGTTCGACGCAGGGGTAGTTTGTGTCGGTATGGGATCTCAGTTAATCAGTAAGCAAATTCTTGCAGATAAAGATTACGCTGGATTAGAAAAGAAAGTTGCAGATGCTATTGCAACAATAAAGAAAGTAAGAGGATAGACTCGGAAAGAGTTTTTCACAATAACTACTATAGTTTTTAGGAATCTATAAAGCTTGAAGTTGTAGATTCCTGAATGCTTTAATTTCAAATGGGAGAATGAAATTATACGCTCAAATCGATACGAAGGACAACATTATCGTTGCATTACAAACATTACCAGCGAAAACCTTCATTGATATTGCAGGCTATACTTTTAATTTAAAAGAAAATATTACCCAAAAGCATAAGTTTGCATTGTATGACCTTAACCAAGGTGATGAGGTGTATATGTATGGGGTTTTAGTCGGTAAAGCAATGCAATCGATTGCACAAGGAGAAGCAATCACAACAGAAAATTTAAAACATGCATCTGCAGAGTACGATGCTAATCAAGAGAGTTATAAATGGGATGCTCCAGATATTTCAAAGTTCGAAGGAGTAACATTCGATGGGTATCACCGTAAAGATGGTAGCGTAGGGACACGTAACTATTGGTTAGTAATCCCGTTAACGTTTTGTGAAAATAGAAATGTAGATGTTTTAGAAGGTGCTTTGACCGAAAAGTTAGGATACGAAACTAAAAACGATTTTGCTGTTGATACAGAATCTCTAATTGCGGCATATAAAGAAGGGAAGACTTCAAAAGAAATTGAAGAATTAGATATCCTTTCGACTAAGGAAGAAGCTCGTAAAAACCGTGTTTTTCCGAATGTAGATGGTATCAAATTCTTAAAGCACGATGGGGGTTGTGGAGGAATTCGTCAGGATTCTGAAACCTTATGTAACTTATTAGCAGGTTACATAGCTAATCCTAATGTTGCAGGGGCTACAATATTTAGTCTTGGATGTCAAAACGCACAGATTGAAATGTTAGAAGAGGCACTGAAAAAACAAGATCCTAATGGGTATAAGCCGGTCCAGTATTTCGAGCAACAACAATCAGATAGTGAACGTAAACTGATCAGCGATGCGGTTAAGTATACTTTTCAAGGTTTAATTGAAGCAAATAAAATCGAGCGTCAACCTGCTCCATTAAGTAAATTGGTTTTAGGTTTAGAATGTGGTGGTTCTGACGGTTTCTCTGGGATTTCAGCAAATCCTTCATTAGGGTACGCTTCAGATTTATTGGTAGCCCTTGGTGGTACACCAGTACTTTCGGAGTTTCCAGAATTGAATGGGGTAGAGCAAGAAATCGTAAACCGTTGTGTATTGAAAGACGATGCAGAGAAGTTTACGAATATTATGAAGACGTATTCTGAACGTGCCGTAGCAGTGGGTTCTGGATTCGAGAATAACCCTTCTCCTGGGAATATCAAAGATGGCCTAATCACTGATGCAATGAAGTCAGCTGGAGCTGCTAAAAAAGGAGGAACTTCTCCTGTTGAAGCAGTATTAGATTATACCGAGAAAATTGAAAAGCCAGGGTTGAATTTATTATGTACTCCTGGTAATGATGTAGAGAGTACTACAGGGCTTGCAGGTAGTGGATGTAATGTAATTGTATTTACTACAGGTTTAGGTACGCCAACAGGAAACCCAGTTTCACCTGTACTCAAACTTTCAAGTAATACGGCACTCTACAACCGTATGAATGATATCGTGGATATCAGTGCGGGTACAGTAATCAGCGGAGAAGATGATATTCAAACAATGGGGGAGAAAGTGTTATCTTATATTATTGAAGTAGCTAGCGGTAGAGTAGATTCTAAGGCAGAAATAAACGGACATAATGATTTTATTCCTTGGAAAAGAGGGATTTCACTATAGTTCATTGTTGTTAGTTCCTAGTGAATAGAAAAGCTATGAACTAAAAACCATGAACCCAAAACTAAATTAATGAGTACACTAAATAGAAAAGTAGCTAACAAACCAGTACAACACCCAGAGCGTATTTTGCAATTTGGGGGAGGAAACTTTTTAAGAGCCTTTTGCGATTGGATGTTTCATGTACTAAATCAAGAAACAGATTTTAGTTCATCTGTAATTGTTGTTAAACCTACCGAGCGTGGTGACTATGTAGAGTTACGTGAGCAAGACGGTTTATTTAATGTTGCTTTAGACGGAATTAGAGAAGGGGAGTTACATAGTGAAGTTACTTTGGTAGAAAGTGTAAGTCGTGTAATTCAGCCATATAAACAATGGGACGAGTATTTGAAAAGCGCAGAACAACCAGGGATTCGTTTTGTGGTTTCTAATACGACGGAAGCAGGGATTAAATTCAATGCAGAAGATAAGTTAGAAGATCAGCCTGCGAAAGAGTTTCCTGCGAAGTTAACACAATGGTTGTATCACAGATACCAGTTCTTTAATGGAGCTGCTGATAAAGGATTAATTCTATTACCAGTAGAGTTAATAGAAGATAACGGTGATGCTTTACGTAAGACTATTTTAGAATATGCAGCAGCTTGGAATTTAGACACTGATTTTGCTACTTGGATCAAAGAAAGTAATTACTTCTGTAGTACGTTGGTAGATCGTATTGTATCTGGATATCCAAAAAATCGAGCAGAAGCGATTCAAACTGATTTAGGAGTAGAAGATAAATTATTAGTAGCTGGAGAATGGTATCATAGTTGGGTAATCAAAGCCCCAGCAGAAGCGAAAGCAGAACTGCCTTTCGATAAAACGGATTTAAATGTTCAGTTTGTAGAAGAGTTAGGCCCTTACCGAGAAATGAAAGTAAGAGTGCTTAACGGAGCGCATACTTCTTTAGTGCCAGTAGGATACTTAGCAGGCATTAGAACCGTAATCGAAAGTATGAGGAACGAAACTGTAGTAAACCATATTGACACGGTTCTTACAGAAGAAGTAAAACCTACGTTAGTAGATTTCTCTTCAGAAGAAATTGATGCATTCAGTAAGGCGGTAACAGATCGTTTCAAGAATCCTACGTTACAACATTTCTTAATTGATATTGCTTTAAACAGTACTTCTAAATTCAAAGCAAGGTTACAACCTGCATTTTTAGATTACTACAAGGCGAATGGATCTTTTGCAAAACGTATCGCATTTTCGTTAGCTTGTTTAATCCGTTTCTATAAAGGAGAATTCGGAGGGGAAGCGATTAATGTAAGAGACGACCAAGAAGTATTAGATTTCTTTAAAGCAGAATGGTCTAAAGTTGATGGTGGAAAACAAGATTTAGAGGCTCTAGTAACCAATGTATTGACTTCAGAAACTGTTTTTGCAGGAGCTATGAATGCAGTTGAAGGTTTACCAGCTTATTTAGTAGCACAAATCAAGAGCATCGATTCAATAGGTGTTATCGAAAGTTTAAAACAATTATAAAAGCAAAGTATAGATAAATGAAGATAGACTCACATCAACATTTTTGGCACTATTGCGAAGTAAAGCATAGTTGGATTAACGATAGTATGTCTGCTATTAAAAAGAACTTTTTGCCTCAGGATTTAAAAATCGAATTAGAGTCAAAAGGAATCGATGGCTGTGTTGCAGTGCAAGCAGACCAACACGAAGACGAGACTAATTTTTTAATAGCGCAAGCCAAGGATCATGACTTTATAAAAGGAGTTGTAGGTTGGGTCGATCTTAGAGCAGATAATATCGAAGAACGTTTAGAATATTATAAGCAATTTGATAGTATTAAAGGTTTTCGTCATGTGGTTCAAGATGAGCCAGATGTAAACTTTATGAAACGGTTGGATTTTCAAAATGGAATTAGTAGGTTAGAACAATTTGATTTTACTTACGATATTCTTATTTTTCCTACTCAATTAGAGGCAGCGATACACACAGTCGAACAGTTTCCTAATCAGAAGTTTGTGGTCGATCATATTGCAAAACCTTATATTAAAGATGGTCAGATAGATCAGTGGAAAAAAGGCATGCAATCGATAGCAAAGCACGAAAATGTTTTTTGTAAGCTTTCGGGTATGGTTACTGAAGCAGATTGGTTAAATTGGAAACAAGAAGATTTTACACCATATTTAGATGCGGTAATCGAAATGTTCGGGGTAGACAGAGTAATGTATGGTTCAGACTGGCCAGTAAGTTTAATCGAATGGACTTATGGTGAGGTAAAGGGAATTGTAGATACGCATTGTGAACAATTTTCTGAAGGAGAAAAAGAAAAGATCTACGGAAAGAATGCGGTAGAGTTTTATTCGCTTTAAATATCAGGTATTAAAAAGTAAAGTAAAAGATTAAAATAATAATTAAAAGCTGGCAAAACAGGGCTTTTAGTTCATTCAAAATAATAATTAAAAAAGCTGACAGCTGATAGCTGAAAGCCATTCTGCAAAGCCGAATATATATGGATTTAAATTTAAAGGATAAAGTTGTTGTTGTGACTGGTGCTGCTGGTATTAGAGGTAGTATCGGAGAGACAATCGTACAATCATTGGCTAACGAAGGTGCTATTCCGGTAATTGTTTGTCGTAACGATCGTGGTATTGGATATGCAGAAGAATTAAATGCTAAAGGAATAGATTCGATCTTTGTAAAGACTGATTTATCGGATTACAAACAAATCGAGGCAGCAGCTAAAGTTATCGAAGAGAAATACGGTAGAGTAGATGCGCTAATTAATAATGTTGGTGTAAACGATGGTGCAGGTTTAGAGGCGTCTATGGAAGATTTTATGTGGTCCTTAAAATTAAACTTAGTAAGCTTTTATGCTATGACTAAGTATTTGTTACCAATGTTAAAAGCTTCTAAAGGAAATATTTTAAATATCAGTTCGAAGGTAGGTTTGACAGGTCAGGGAGGAACATCTGGTTACGCCGCTTCTAAAGGAGGTGTAAATGGACTAACCCGTGAGTGGGCTGTAGATCTAATTAAATACGGAATCCGTTCGAATGCTATTATTATTGCAGAAAGTTGGACTCCGGCTTACCAAAACTGGATTGATACTCTTGAGAACGGAGAAGAAAAACTTGAATCTATTGTTAAGAAGATCCCATTAGGAAATAGAATGACTACACCTCAGGAAATTGCAGACCAATGTTTGTTTACAATTTCAGATAAGTCGTCTCATACCACAGGGCAGTTTATCACTGTAGATGGTGGGTATGTACACTTAGATCGTTCTTTGTTAACAGAATAATTGTAGAAATCCCTTGTGATTTTATTGCTAGGGATTCTTTTTAATATAAACCATAAAACGTTTTCGTTTTAAACTTAACATTTAAACTATGAGTAACACAAAAACTCCAGTGGTTCGCAAAGACTTATTATTTGCCTTTGTAATAATTACATCCCTTTTTGCACTTTGGGGTATTGCCAATGACTTAACAAACCCAATGGTAAGTGCTTTCAAAAAAGTAATGCCAGAGCTTTCGAATACGCAAGCCTCTTTAGTGCAATTCGCATTCTACTTTGGTTATTTCTGTTTAGCATTACCAGCAGCTTTATTTATTAGAAAATACAGTTATAAGTCAGGGATTATTTTAGGGCTTTCTTTGTATGCTATCGGAGCTTTAATGTTTTACCCAGCAGCCAAGTTCGAAGAATATACGTTCTTCTTAATTTCTTTATATGTAATTACTTCTGGATTAGCTTTTTTAGAAACGACTTCGAATCCATTAATTTTATCATTAGGAGATCCAGAAACGTCAACACAGCGTTTAAATTTAGCACAGGCATTTAATCCAATCGGTTCTTTAATGGGTATGATTGTTGCGCAGCAATTTGTGCTAAGTGCACTACGTTCTGATGATTACACTAAAGAAGCGTATAATGCATTACCTGCAGTAGAGCAAGCAGCTGTTAGAACGAATGATCTAAGTATTATAAGTTATCCATATATCGGTTTAGGGTTAGTGGTAATCACAATTATGATTATCATTATTTGTACTAAACTTCCGAAAACAGCAGAAGAAGATAAAATGGGATTATCAGAGTCTTTTTCTAAATTATTTGCTAATAAAACATATATCCAAGGGGTGATCTCACAAGCGTTCTATGTAGGTGCTCAAATTATGTGTTGGACATATATTTTCCAATATGTAGATCATATGAATGAGTCTCTTGTCGAAGGATCTAAGCTTACGGCTACGCATTTTAATATTGCAGCAATGATTTCTTTCTTAGTAGGTCGTTGGGTTGGTACTGCATTAATGCGTAAATATTCACCATCTAAAATGCTTGCAATCTTTGGTGTTTTAGGGGTGTTATGTTGTGCAGGTGCTATTGTATTACCAGGTATGATAGGTTTAATTTCTTTGGTAGCTGTTTCGATCTTTATGTCGATTATGTTCCCAACAATTTATGGTATTGCACTCAAAGGAATGGGTGATGAAGCAAAAATTGGTTCTGCTGGTTTAGTAATGGCAATAGTAGGTGGAGCATTAATGCCTGTATTACAAGGAGGAATCCTTGACTGGGGAGGAAGCGGGTTTGGAGATTTACAAATCTTAGGATTTATTCCTGAAGTAAGATTCTCTTTTATTTTGCCACTAATCTGTTTAGCGGTGGTAGCACTTTACGGATACGTGTCATCGAAAAAAGAAGCATAATATATAGTTGATAGTCTTTAGTAGTTAGTCATTAGGATAACTAACTACTAAGGACTAAAGACTAATTACTATAAAAAATATGAGCACAAAAAGATACTGTCTAACTTGCGATCTAAAAGACGATCCTAAGTTAATCGAAGAATATAAAGAGTACCATGCACCAGGAAATGCATGGCCAGAAATCACAGCTAGTATTAAAGATGCTGGTATTTTAGATATGCAGATTTACCTTTCGGGGAATCGTATGTTTATGATTATGGAATGTGATGAAACTTTCGACCCAAATAAAAAAGCAGAAATGGACGCTAATAATCCAAAAGTGCAAGAGTGGGAAGAACTAATGTGGAAATACCAACAAGGATTACCTTGGGCAAAAAACGGCGAAAAATGGATTGAAATGGATAAAGTATTTCAATTAGTGTAATTGTTCTTTTTTGTATAAGACTTAAAAAGGTTATAAAAAATAAGTTTGTATCAAACCAAACCTCTTATTGATAATTTTTCAGAAGAGTTAATATTTGTGATGAGATCCATAACTAATACAAGAAGTTATCAATATTAATTTCGTATTTAGAGATTGAGTCGTTTTACGCTAGCTACAAGCAAAAAAGGCTAACTCATAACCCTATAGGGTTATGAGTTAGCCTTTTTAACGAATGATACGATTTAAATCGTATGAAAAGTAAAAAAAGAGACGCACTTTAAATGTGAAATTAATATTGATAAATTACTTCATTACAAAGACATATAGACGCTAGTAGGAAATATGTTTTTTTTATCTCCTTTAATATCAAAGAATAAAGTATTCATCCGTGCATTCTGAAGATAATCTTGATATGTAAGTTTCTTATAATTATCATGATCTACAGCCATAACTATTACATCAAATATTTTGTTAGTTCTGGTGTTTAATTCAAACCCATATTGCTTTTTAACTTCACTAGCGTAGGCGTGATTATCTTGTACTACTACTTGGAATCCCGCTTTTGCTAAAGCCAAACAAAGTTCTGCGGATTTAGAATTACGAATATCATTCACATTTTCTTTGAAAGTGATTCCTTTTACTAAAACACTAGGTTGCTTCGCTTTTACTTTTTTGCTTTTTAAAGCATCTATAATCATAGAAACCACAAAGCTTACCATACTTTCATTAGTTGATCTGGCTTGTTTCAATAGATTCGATTCAATATTCATTTCTTCTGCCTTATGAATAAGATAGTAAGGGTCTACTCCTGTATACTTACCGCCAACAAGACCTGGATAATAATCATGAAAACTTTCTTTAGTACTAGCCGCTCTTAGTACTTCATTTGTATTCATTCCTAAGCCATTAAATATTTTAGAAAGTTGATTCATTAAACTAATGTTCACATCACGTTGAATATTCTCTACAATTTTTGCAGCTTCAGCTACTCGCATACTAGATACGGTATGTGTGTCTGCATCGATAACCGATTTGTAAACCTTCGATATTGTATCTAAAGTAGCGTTGTCACTAGCCGAAATTATTTTTTTAATTTGAGGAAAAGGACATTTATCATCGTTTGCGTTTATACATTCTGGCGAATAACCAACATAAAAATCTTTATTGTAGACTAAACCAGATATTTGTTCTAAAATAGGGATACAGATTTCTTCTGTACATCCTGGATATACGGTACTTTCGAATACTACGATATCTCCTTTTTTTAGATTTCTAGCTACGGTAGCAATAGCTCTTTTTAAGGGGATTAGGTTAGGTTCCTTAGCAACATCAATTGGAGCAGGAACCGCTATGATATAGAACTGAGCTAGTTCTAACAATTTACTCATATCTGTAGCATGAAAATCTTCGCTATATCTTAGTGTTCTATTTGGATCTTTTTTGCGTTGAATTTGTGATATTTTCTCTTTGTTTATATCGTAGCCAATTACTTTGAATTTAGAAGCCATATACATTGCAAGAGATAAACCTACATTACCAAGGCCTATAATTGCTATTTTAGCTTCTTTTGTTACTAATCTTTCGAATAAATTTGTTTGTTCGAACTGAGTATTTCTAATGATATTTGAAAGTGCCATAACGGTAGTTTTTTAAGATTCTACTTTAAAGATACTTTCTAGCTACCTTGTTTTTTTAAGATATTAGTTTGAACTCGATTTACTGTAGACGAATGGTAATTTAGAAACGATAAGTGATTTATAAAAAGATATTTTGCTTCTTTAGATAAAACGAAAGATTGTCTACGTCAATTTATGAAGAATTTATATCATAAATTAATAAAATCAATCTGGAATGTAGTGAGAAGGCTTAGAAGTGATTTAAACTTTTTTCAATTGGCTGTAAAATGCTCTTTTTGACTCTATTTTTCGCTTCAATCACTTCTTAATAAGCATAGTATTATCGAGTAATTTCTTTCTGCTTTCTTCGATTATGGCTTTCAAAACTATAAAAATTTCTCTTGCAGTTTCGAATATACAGAACAAATCACTTTTTATCTACATCTTAAAACCAATCAGTATTTCTTTCCCTATCATACTAACAAGAGTTCTAAACCATATAATCTATTGTAGTAAAGAAGTTTAACGATTTGTTAGACAAAGATATAACGATTATTACTACTGTTAATAATCTGTTTTGGCGGCATTGTACTAAAGATTCAAACACACTGCCATTATCTTTGTAATTCTTTGAAAACGTTATAGCTTTTAAAATATGCTGTCTTTTTTAAAGTATATTTATGTTATTTTTTTAAAAATAACATTCTCAATTTCAGAGTAAATCATATTTCTAAACCTCATAATCTATGAAACGTTTTTTAGGTCTACTATTAATGTTTGCCTTGTGTATAGGGACTTCTTGTTCTAGGCACAAAAATGACGATCACAGTGAAGATATCAACAAACCTGAAGGGCATCGTGAAAGTGACAAACATGGACACGAAGTTCACAAAAAGCTTCACAAAAAACACAAACCAAATAAAACTCTAAATCCATTTATTCAATTAAAGCTAAAGGATTTCGTAGGTTTTAAAGCACATGGAGATAACTGGAAAATTGTCGGAGATGTTTTGGTTGATAGAACTAAAGAAAAAACTATTTCTTCAGAATCAGGAACAGGCATATTATTGAATACAAACGATCAACCAAAAAATAAAAATTTGTATTCTGCATTCGAACACAAAGATATCGAATTAGAAGTCGATATTATGGTTCCGTTAGGTTCTAATTCAGGTATTTATTTTCAAAGTAGATACGAAATTCAAATCTTTGATAGTTGGAATGTAAAGAAGCCTCAGTACAAGGATATGGGAGCCATTTACCAACGTTGGGATAAAGAAGCCCAGAAAGGGAAGCAAGGTTACGAAGGATATCCACCTAGAGTCAACGTCGCTAAAGCTCCCGGATTATGGCAAAACTTAAAAGTGATTTTTCACGCTCCTAAATTCGATGCTACTGGTCACAAAATTAAAAATGCTTGGTTCGAAAAGGTTTGGTTAAACGGTGTTTTGATACATGAAAATGTTGAATTGTCTGGGCCAACACGCGGAGGTTCCTTGCCCGAAAAACCAACTGCTCCATTTTTTATCCAAGGAGACCATGGCCCAGTGGCATTTAAGAATTTAAAATATCGCCTTTTTGAACAAGAGAAAGTTGTTTTTTCGGATCTAGAGAAAAACATATACGCTGCCAATGCTGACCTAAAAAACCTAGACACTGCAGTGCCTAAAATTAGTGAGAAAACAAATAAATTCAACTTGCTTGATATTGCTGATTCTAGGGCTCATAAAATTGCAGTTTATAAAGGAATTCTAAATGTTCCTCGAACAGGTAAATACCTATTAGAGACTCGTCCGGGTAAGGGTGATGTAGAAATCCATATCGAGAACCAAAAAGCATATAAGATTAAGAGCACAGGCGCTTACAAAACAAAAATATTTAATCTAGAAGCGGGTAAAATTCCTTTCAAAATCATTTACAACCATAATAATGCAAAACGTAGGTGGAAAGGTACTTTCAACATGTTTATAGAAGGAGAAAAAATGCAACGTTATGCCGCACAAGATGGTGTAGATAAAAATGCTGAAAAATTTGATCCTTTAGCAGGTATTATTATAGAACCAACGGATAAGGCTAGGCTTCAACGTAGTTTTGTGAAACATAAAAATGCTAGAAGGACTCATAGTATCTCTGTAGGTACCCCAGAAGGAACACATTTCTCTTACGACTTAGCACGGGGTTCTTTACTAAAAGTATGGACAGGAGCTTTCTTGAACACAACACACATGTGGTTAAAAAGAGGTTACGAACAATTAGGCGAACCTGTCGGAGCAAGCGTAAGTATGCACGGAGATTTAGAGTTCGCTATTTTAAAAGATGAGCATAGCGTATGGCCCAAACCACTTCCTGAAAATAAAGGAATTAAACAGTTGGGTTATCAGTTAGACGCTAAGCGTATGCCAACATTTTCTTATGAATTAGGTGATGTTATTATTTCTAATTCATTTAAAGTAGAAAAAGATAAACGTGAAATTACTAAGATAATCGAAGTAAAAAATGATAGAATTTTATATCACAAGATTGCTGACGGAGAGGATATCAAAGTATTACCAAACAACACTTTTATCGTAAATAACGAAGGGTTTTATGTAGAATTCCCAGAACATTCGCATTATCATCCAATTATTAGAACATACAAAGACAAAAAAGAATTAGTAGTTCGAGTCCCTAAAGGTGCTAATAAAATCACTTATAAAATCATCTGGTAATCCTAGAATAAAAAGACATGAAATTTATCAATACTACAATGATAGCGATCATCCTATTTTTAAGTCAAATAGGATTAGCACAAACCAATAGAGAATCTAAATACTACAAAATTGTAGATGTACCTATCCCTAAAGATGTAATGCTTGAGGTTGGAGGTCTTGCTTTAACAGATGACGACAAACTTGGGGTTTCTACAAGGCGAGGAGAACTTTGGTTAATCGATAAACCTTATAGCCAATCTCCGAAATACAAGTTATTTGCACAAGGAATGCACGAGGCTTTAGGACTTGGGTATAGAAATAATGGTTTCTATTTAGCGCAACGTGGAGAATTAACCCGTTTAGAAGATAAAGATGGTGATGATGAAGCCGATGTCTATAAAACCATTTATTCTTGGCCTTTAAATGCTAATTACCACGGATACTCATATGGGCCAAAGTTTTTAGATAATGATGATATGTTACTTACTTTAAACCTGACTTGGGAAGGTGGAGGTCAGAGCCCTGCTCGCTGGAGAGGTTGGATGGTAAAAATTACTCCCGAAGGAGAATTAACTCCAATCGCAGCTGGATTACGTTCGCCTGCTGGATATGGAATTAGCCCAGAAGGTGATTTCTTTTATTCTGAAAACCAAGGTGACTGGGTAGGATCAGGTAATGTAACACATTTAGAAGTTGGAGATTTCGCTGGACATCCTGCAAGTTTAAAATGGAGTGGGGACCCAAAGTCGCCTATTTCTTTAAAGCCTGAGGATATTAAAGATAAAACAGGTTTAAGTATTTACGAATACGCTAAAAAAGAACCGGCATTAAAAGCCCCTGCTGTTTGGTTACCACATACCATTCTTGGGGTTTCAACATCGGATCTTTTATGGGATACTACTGGTGGAAAATTCGGGCCTTTCGAAGGACAACAATTTGTAGGAGACCAAGGGCACAGTAAAATTATGCGTGTTTACTTAGAAAAAGTAAATGGTGTATACCAAGGAGCTACGTTCCCATTCGTAAAAGGATTTTCTTCGGGTATCCTTCGTATGATTTGGGGTAGTGACAATAATATGTTTGTAGGTATGACAGCTCGTGGATGGTGGGCTACCGGTGGTAAAGAATACGGTTTACAACGTCTAGTTTGGACAGGTAAAATTCCTTTCGAAATCAAAACTATGAAAGCCTTAAATGATGGTTTCGAATTAGAATTCACAAAACCAGTTAACCAGAAACAAGCTGCTGATATTGCCAACTACAAGATGGCAACATTTACCTACGACTATCATAGAAAATATGGTAGCGATATTGTAAAGAAGCAAAATGCCATGATTCACACCGCCGATGTATCTAGTGATGGTAGAAAAGTGAAACTTACGGTACACGGTATGCGTTTAGGATACATTCACCAATTAGTGATTAAAGGATTAAAAGCTACTAGCGGAGAAACCTTATTACACGATACTGGATATTATACCTTAAATGAAGTTCCTGGTGGTCAATTGAAATCTATGCAAATGGATATGAAAATGCCTACAAAAAAGGTAAATCAACCTAAGCGTGTTACTAAAAAACCATATCAATGGGGAGAAGCAGGAGCTGATGAGAAAATTGTTATCGGAACCATCCCCGGTTTAATGTACGACCAAAAAGAAGTTACCATTGGTAAAGGAAATAAAATCGCTCTTACGTTGAATAACAATGATGATATGATTCATAACATTGTGGTGACTACAACAGGAAAAGATATTCCTTCTAAAGTTGGAAAAATGGCATTAGAGATGGGGTTAGAAGGTCCGGATTTAAATTATGTCCCTTTCAGTGATTTGGTCATAGCACATACAGGAACTGTCGGTCCCGAAAGTACCGAAACGGTTTATTTCACCGCTCCGACTACTCCTGGTGAATACTGGTTAGTATGTACCTTCCCTGGGCATACATCTACCATGAGAACGAAACTGATTGTAAAGTAATTTTGTCTTATTTTTAAAGAGGAGTCAAGAAATCAGGAATCAAGACCAATTACAAATCTTGTCTCTTGTTTTTTTGAGACTTGTTTCTTTAATATACTAAGAATTATGAATGCTATCAATAGAAGAAAAAAGATTGTCAACGGTACACTTAGCTTACTATTTGTATTATTCGCTATTGTGCAGCTAAATGACCCTGACGGTATCTTATGGTTTTCCATTTATTTGATGGTAGCATTTATATGTCTGATAAGTGTTTTTAAAAGAATTCCTAGCTATATACTTTGGATAATTTTCGGTGGCTTATTGGTGTATTCTGCATTTCATTTTACTTTGTTTATAGATTATTTGGGAAGAGATCATAAAGAGGAAATTTTCGGGAAAATGGTTTACGAAAAACCGTATTTAGAAGGAAGTCGTGAATTCTTGGGACTATTAATCGCTGCTGCAGGAGTTTGGTATCAATTGAAAGGAAGAAAGAAATAATGTTACAGGAAATTGTCTATAGCAAACTTACAGACGAAGAGGCAACATGGTTAAGGAATAAAATTTCAGAAATCGAAACGGATAGTACAGGAAATAAATTTATTCTAACCTATAGTTTGATATTTCGTTTTATT
>CALFUO010000010.1 GCA_937929895.1 uncultured Aquimarina sp. | reverse complement strand
CGATTAGAATAATCAATTTGTGATAATGCCTTTAAAAATTGTTCTCCCCACCAAGTTTTACCGAATTGTTGCGCCATAACGTTCTATCAGAATTTTGTAGATATTCAGCCAAAATAATTAGATTCTTTAAATTAAAAAACCTTTATTATGCTTAAAATATTTTGATCCTGTACTTTGTGATTGTATACAATTCGCCAAAAGAGATCGACCCGTTGTAAGATCTTTTAGTTCATAAATCATTAGTGTCCGATAAAGATTCAAGATCGTTTCTCTTCAAGAAACAGGAATCAAGATTGTGTCCATAACACACTGAAAACAACTGATTTTTATTGTTTACTTTAAACACAAACATAATACGATTTAAATCCTAAAATGCAACATATATTAAGTTTACTTTTCTACTTTTTATTCGTTTCAAAATGAAACCGTAGCAACTGCTATGCTTTAATTTTGCGCCTTCAAAAAGCGAAAATTAATTCTAAATATTTATGCCGCATTTTAGGGTTTAAATCGTATAATTTCTTTGATATAAATCGAAAAGCATGCTTTGAATTTCAAAAACTACCTTAAAATCAGTGTTTAAAAGCCTTGTCAGATTTTTATAAAATTTTAACCGGACATCAATGTTCGTAAATATTTATATGCTATGTCACTCTTTGAGTTTATACCAACAAAAAAATCAAATCACTCAATAATAATGAATTCAATATTTTCACAAGGAGACACTCTTACTTTCCTAATCAGTCAATCATCGAGTGTGACAATAGTTTGAAAAAGTAGCTCTCTACAACTTTTCTTGATCCACAATAAAGTAATTATCATAAAATAAGAGCACAAATAAAACTGAGATTTCTTAGTCGATAAATTGCATCTTTGCAAAAAAAATAATCTTTGAAAGACATTATATCCATAACAGGAATAGGCTCTATTTCTCCCCTAGGTGATACGTTAGAAAAAGTTTGGAAATCTTACTTAGATAAAGAAAAACATTTCATTTCGGTTAAAAGCTTTAACGGAAGTCTTGAAGCCACAGGGTCATTAGACAATACATCCTCTACCCTTCTAGATGAGCTACGAAATAGCTTTTCCCATTACAAGAATGTCGACAAAACTGTTTTAATGGGTATTTATGCTGGTAGACAAGCTCTAAAAGATGCCCGATGGAAATCAGGAAATCATTTTGGCATCAATATGGGAAGTTCTCGTGGTGCAACAGGACTCTTCGAACAGTATCACAGCGAATTTTTAGACACAAAAAAAGCTGCCACGTTAAGCTCTCCAACAACAACACTTGGAAACATTGCAACTTGGCTATCTAATGATCTTCAATCTAAAGGACCAACAATAAGTCATTCTATAACATGTTCTACAGCGTTACATAGTATTACCAATGGAGTTGCGTGGCTTCAATCTGGCATGTGTGATAAATTTATGGTTGGTGGTAGCGAGGCTCCATTAACCCCATTCACAATTGCACAGATGAAATCTTTAAAAATATACACCCAGTCACCCGAAGAAAGGTACCCTTGTAGAACGTTAGACATGAACAAACAAAAAAATCAGATGTTTTTAGGGGAAGGTGCAGCAGTATTCTGTTTAGAAAAAGGAAAACAACCAGGTGCAAAGGCTTATATTACAGGAATTGGTTATGCTACAGAACCCTTAAAACACAATATCTCGATATCTACAAATGCTGACTGTTTTCAGGACTCTATGAAAATGGCCATTGGAAACGAGACCACAGAAACTATTGATGCTATCGTAATGCATGCCCCAGGAACCATAAAAGGAGACCTATCTGAATATAATGCAATCCAAGCTGTTTTCGGAAATAAAAAACCTTTACTAACATCCAATAAATGGAAAATTGGACACTCGTTTGGCGCGAGTGGAGCGTTAAGCATAGAGTTGGCAATACTAATGCTACAGAATCAAGAGTTTATAGAAGTTCCGTTTTCGAAGGTTCCAATTAAAACGAATACTCCCTTAAGAAATATTTTAGTAAATGCCGTAGGGTTCGGAGGCAATGCAGTAACCGTAAAATTAAGTATTGTTTAAGAAAAGTCAGAAACATTAAAATAAGTCCTTTTTTTAAGGAAAGCTGTATATTGTTTCGATTGAGGTACACAAATTTTATTATTTTTGACGATATTATAGAAAGAATATGACTAAACACGATTGGACAAAGAAGGAGATTCTTGAGGTATATAACAAACCCTTAATGGAATTGTTATATGAGGCAGCGACTGTTCATCGCAAATATCACGACCCTAACACAGTACAGGTATCAACATTACTTTCTATTAAAACAGGTGGATGCCCCGAAGATTGTGGTTATTGCCCGCAAGCAGCGAGATACCACACCGATGTCGAAGGGAATGACCTAATGTCTGTACAACAAGTTAAAGCACAAGCTTTACGTGCTAAGTCTAGTGGAAGTTCTCGTGTTTGTATGGGAGCTGCATGGAGAAACGTAAAGGACGGACCAGAATTTGATAACGTATTAGAAATGGTACGTACCATCAATAAATTAGATATGGAGGTTTGCTGTACACTTGGTATGCTAACTGAAAACCAAGCAGAACGTCTAGCTGAAGCTGGTCTTTATGCTTACAATCATAACTTAGACACTTCCGAAGAATATTACAAAGAAGTAATTTCTACACGTGGATTCGAAGATCGCCTACAAACCATTGATAATGTTCGTAAAACGAATGTTACTGTTTGCAGTGGTGGTATTATTGGAATGGGAGAAAAAGAAGAAGATCGTGCAGGTATGCTAGTAGCACTTTCTACGCTAAATCCACAACCAGAATCTGTACCAATTAATGCTTTAGTAGCTGTAGAAGGAACCCCCATGGAGGAAGAAACACCTGTTTCCATCTGGGATATGGTTAGAATGGTTGCTACTACTAGAATCATAATGCCACAAACGCAAGTCCGCCTATCTGCCGGTAGAACACAAATGAGTAGAGAAGGACAAGCAATGTGTTTCTTTGCCGGTGCCAATTCTATTTTTGCTGGCGACAAACTTCTTACAACACCTAATCCTGATGTAAACGAAGATATGGAAATGTTTAAGCTTTTAGGACTAAACCCTATGAAGCCATTTACTAAAAAATCACAACCTAAGACTGTTGAAGCAGGAGATTCTAAATTAGAATCCCTAGGAGAAAAACCAAGATGGTCTAGACCCGATCATAAGATAGAACGAAATTTAGCAGCCCAAAACAAATAGCCATTTTTTGTAACGACCATTCTTATGCAAAAACAAGAATTACATTTAGAAGCTATCCCTAGAGTCAAAGAAATTTCTTTCGAAGACTTTTACGAGAAGTACGCTAAAAAACAAAAACCCGTTGTTATTGAAAATTTCACAGGAGACTGGAATGCTATTTCTAAATGGAATTTAGATTACATTAAATCCATTGGAGGAGAAAAAATTGTTCCTCTTTACGACAACAGGAAAAGCATAAATACCTCTAAAAAGAAATTTAATGAGCCTGACTTAAAAATGAAGTTAGGAGAATATATAGATTTATTAAAAAAAGGACCTACACCGTACAGAATCTTTCTTTACAATCTTCTGAAACAAGTACCGCAACTAAATAATGACTTTTCGTACCCTAAAATGAAACTTCGGTTTCTAAAGGGATTACCTATGTTGTTCTTTGGCGGAGAAAACTCGAAAGTGTTTATGCATTACGATATTGATTATGCAAACATTTTACACTTTCATTTTGACGGAAAAAAACGCTGTATTTTATACCCACAATCGGAAACAAAATACTTATACAAACTTCCAAATGCACTAATAGCTCACCCTGGATTAGATTTCAACGATCCAGATTTCGAGAAGTATCCAGCCTTAAATAAAGCAAAAGGTTTAGTAACAGAACTAGAACACGGAAATATGCTTTATATGCCCGAAGGCTATTGGCATCAAATGACATACTTAACACCTGGTTTTAGCATGAGTCTACGTGCACTACCAATCAGCAAAGTTAATCTCTCTAAAGCTGTATATAATGTATTCTTTATGCGTTACTTCGATAATTTTATGAGAAAAATACTAGGAGAACGTTGGAATGAGTTTAAAGAAGATAAAGCCTTAAGCAGAACAAATGAAAAAGCTGCTTAGGAATTAGTTAATTCATTTAGCTTAGAGAAAATATATTCGGTTTCCCAACCGCGATATTGCATATACGAAACGAACTTTTGTCTAGCTTTAGATATAGGTTCGTTTTTTACTTGCCCCCAACGTTTATTCGCTAATTCATGAAAAGTCTCTAAATACTCCCCTTCACCAATCTCTTTTAGTCCTTTTTTGATATTATACGCAGAAATTTTACGCTGTTTTAACTCTTGCAGAATACGATGCTTCCCCCATTTTTTATTTCTGAATTTTCCGCGAACAAAAGAGCAAGAAAAGCGTGTCTCATCCAAGTAATTCTGATCAATTAAATGAATAATAATTTTTTCCCTTGCTTCAGGAATCAATCTAAGTTCACTAAGCTTCCGCTCGACCTCTATGTGACAGCGATCTTGATACACACAATAACGCTCTAACTTCTTCTGGGCTTCCGTATAAGTAACGGGCTTTTGATAACTATACATAGGAATGCAAAATTAACATCTATAAAGTTTACTGCTTATTTTTTAGCCTAAAAAAATAGCTGAAAATCTTCTTCATATTATACCATAAAAAAACCCAGTCAATTTTATGACTGGGTTTTTACTATCTTAATTTCTTACCATTTTCACCATGAAAATGATATTCTAAATACGTGTAAGCATCTCTTGGAGAGATTTTAATCCAACGCTTATGATACCATGACCATTTAGCGCGGATAGATGGAAATCCTTTTGTTAAATAAGCACAAATAAAAGGATGAGCGGTAAGACTCACCTCTTTACCTTTACTTCTTTTAATTAATCGCTTAAATTCTACTTCAAGCTTATTTACAAGCGTTATTGGTGCCTCTACCTCAGCTTCCATACTAGGATTTTTTTCCTTTGTCTTTATTGCTGTTTCAGGCCTTACCCTTTGCCTTGTAATTTGTACTAGTCCAAATTTACTCGGAGGTAATATCTTATGCTTCGCTCTATCATCAGACATCTCTTCACGAAGGCTTTCGAATAATACTTTTCGATTTTCCGATTTACTCATATCGATAAAATCTACTACTATTATACCACCCATATCTCGAAGACGCAATTGTCTAGCAATTTCTTTAGCGCTTATAAGGTTTACTTCTAGTGCTGTATCTTCTTGATTTTTGGCCTTATTAGAACGATTTCCACTATTTACATCGATAACATGTAAAGCTTCTGTGTGCTCTATAACCAGATAGGCGCCTTTACTCATCGAAACTGACTGTCCGAAACTTGTTTTAATTTGTCGTTCTATCCCAAACTTTTCAAAAATGGGTATATCATTTGTATAAAGTTTTGCCATCGACACTTTTTTAGGCTCTATCTCTGTAAGGTAATCTGTTACTTGCTGATGCAATTCTTGACTATCTACATGGATCCCCGTAAAAGTATCATTGAACACATCTCTTAGAATAGAGGAAGCTCGGTTAACTTCTCCCAATACTTTAGAAGGATGGTCTGCTTTATACAACTTAGAACACATTTTATTCCAACGCTGTTCTAATTGCTCTAGGTCTTTTTTGAGTTCTGCAACACTTTGACCTTTTGCAACAGTACGAATAATAACCCCAAATCCTTTAGGCTTAATGCTTTTAACTAGTCGTTTTAAACGTCCTTTTTCTTCTATATCTGTAATCTTCTGTGACACTGATACGCGATTGGAGAAAGGCACTAACACAATATAACGACCTGCAATAGAAATTTCAGAACTCAATCTTGGCCCTTTAGTGGAAATAGGTTCTTTTACTATCTGTACTAACACAGACTGGTTTGCTTTTAGTACATCGATGATGCTACCACCTTTATCGATGTCTTCTTCTGGCTGAAAATTTTCTAATGAATAGTCTTTTAGTTTACCTGAGCTTACACGTTTTACAAACTTCAACAACGATTTAACTTGTGGACCTAAATCTAAGTAATGCAAAAAAGCATCTTTTTCGTATCCTACATTAACAAATGCAGCATTTAGCCCCACTACAGGTTTGCGAATTTTAGCTATAAAAATATCTCCTACTGCAAACTTGCTTTCGTCTTCATCTTTATGAAGTTCGATAAGTTTTCCATCTTTAAGTAAAGCAAAATCTGTAGACTCACCAGACCTAATAATTAACTCTTTGTTCACTTTATTAGATGTTGTGTCTTCGCATATTGCAAAGACTGGTTATTACAAATTTTAATCAGGAATGACTATACTTTGAATCATTCAAAGTCTTTATTCCAACGCAGTTATTTACTGCTATTTCAATGAACTTGAAAACCAAACTATGCCTCGGCACGGTTTGGTTTTAAAACAGAAAAAGTAGTCAAAGACTACTTTTTCTTATGACGATTAGCTCTTCTACGCTTTTTACGCTTGTGAGTTGCTACCTTATGTCTTTTTCTCTTTTTACCACTTGGCATAATATTCGTAATTTATTTATGTTAATTCTCTTATTGTTCTACTTCAACTTGAGTCTTAACTCCTTCCATAAACACTTTTGCAGGTTTGAAAGCAGGGATATTGTGTGCTGGAATTTTAATGGTAGTATTCTTAGAGATATTTCTACCGGTTTTTTCTGCACGTGTTTTGATAATGAAACTACCAAAACCTCTTAAGTAAACATTTTCTCCACTTTCTAGAGATTCTTTTACTTCATCCATGAAAGACTCTACAGCTGCTTGCACATCTGTTTTTTCCATTCCTAATTTAGTAGCGATATTTGCTACGATATCAGCTTTTGTCATAATTTTATTTTGAGGGTTTTTCGGTTTGCAAATATATTAATTTAATTTCCATTAATTCAACACATAAGCACGAAAAAATTAAACAATTAAAAAATTTTATACTTTTCTCTATGTTAGTCGAACAATTTACTAAACCATTACAAACGTGGTACTTAACCAATAAACGTGATTTACCATGGAGAAATTGCATAGACCCTTATAAAATTTGGTTGAGCGAAGTAATTTTACAACAAACCCGTGTAAAACAAGGACTTCCCTACTATATTAAATTCACAAAACACTATCCTACCGTTCAAGATCTAGCAAATGCTAATGAAGAAGATGTATTAAAATTATGGCAAGGACTAGGTTATTATTCTCGAGCTCGGAACTTGCATATTGCTGCAAAAATGGTTGTTGATAACTTTAACGGAAAATTTCCGAAAAGTTTCAAAAATCTTATAAAACTAAAAGGAATTGGTCAATATACCGCAAGTGCTATTGCTTCTTTTAGTAATAAAGAAGCTGTTGCCGTTGTAGATGGAAATGTGTATCGCGTGCTTTCTAGAATTTTTGGAATTTTCACGCCTATTAACAGCACCGAAGGTATTAAGGAATTTCAAAAACTTGCTGATAGATTATTAGACAACGAAAATCCTGACATACACAATCAAGCCATTATGGAATTCGGAGCTATTCAATGCACCCCGAAAAAACCCAATTGCATGTATTGCCCTTTTAACGATCAATGCTATGCACACCAAAAGAGTGCTGTTGATGTACTGCCCGAAAAAATTAAAAAGATTAAAATTAAAAACCGATACTTTAATTACCTTGTTATAAGTGACTGTGAAGATATTTTCATTTCAAAAAGAAGCGGTAAAGGAATCTGGCAAAATCTATATGAGTTCCCATTAATTGAAACCATTAAAACAATTACAGAAAAAGAACTTTATATGGAAATAGAAAAAAAGTTTACTATTACAAAGTCTTTTCAAATAGAACTTATTCAACAGAACGAAAAAGCCCATAAACTTTCCCATCAACACTTATATACCAGCTTCTATAGACTAACTTTAAACAAAAAAGACTTTCTTAGCTTAAAAGACCAACATACTCTCATCCAACAAAATGAAATCGAAAACTATCCTGTACCTGTCTTAATTGACAATTTCCTAAAACTTAAACTTTTGTAAACTCTAATTTATTAAGTAAATTTAATATTCAAATTACAAATAATGGCAGGGACTATAAATAAAGTAATCCTAATAGGACATACCGGTGATGACGTAAAAGTAACTTATTTTGAAGGAGGTGGAGCTATTGGCAGATTCCCTTTAGCAACGAATGAAGACTATGTAAATAAAACTACAGGAGAGCGCGTTTCTAATACCGAATGGCACAATATAGTTGTCAGAAATAAAGGAGCCGAAATCTGCGAAAAGTATCTAAAAAAAGGAGATAAGGTATACATTGAAGGTCGCTTAAAAACAAGAAAGTGGCAAGACCAAAATGGAATGGATCGTTACACTACCGAAATTCAGTGTATCGATTTCACATTCTTGACACCTAAAGGAGAAAACCAGACCATGGGAGACACAAGCTATCAAACATCCCCAAACAATCCTACTAAACCTACTAACACACCTGACTCGCCACCTGCACAGCCATCAGCTAGCTCTGCAGAAGAAGATGATTTACCATTCTAGAACATAAATTATTTTAATTGGATCCAGATCCCCTACTTATACTACTACAATCACACTTAGAAGTAAGCATTCAACTAATACTTCTAGTACTCTTATTGGTGACTTCTGCCCTAACCCTAATCCCGAAAGACGAAATTGCCGTCTTTCTTCTATCAAACACAGATATAGAAGAACAGCAAAAAAAACAATCGAAAAAAAATGAACTTATTCACGGGCTGTTAAGCAACTCAAAAAAGTTACTAACTAGCATTTTGATTGCAAATAACTTTATCAAAATTACTATTGTTTTATTAGCTGACACCCTTGGCGAGATACTCTTTAAAACCCTAAATAATCATCAGATCTTAGAGATTCAAATATGCTTTATCATTAAAGTAAACTTAGTGACTTTTATTATCCTTTTTTTTGGTGGAATTTCACCAAAAATATATGCTAATAGGAATAATTTTAAGTTTGCTAACCTAACGGCATACCCTCTATCTATATTAAATAAAAGACTTTCTTTCTTAAATGAACCAATGCAGTATGCCACCATCAAAATTGAAAATTGGTTCAAAAAAAATAAGCCTAGCTTAAATATTAGTCAACTTTCGCTGGTATTAAAAACCCTTACTGGTTTTATTTTAAAAATTTCAAATAACTTTCCTAAAAAAGGAGATAATTTTGTGTTTGAATAATTTTATTCACCATAGATAGCATTGATTAAAAAAAATTAAAACTTATACTGCTAGATGATTAAAAGTATATTATATATCGCAATAATTACAATGCTATGCATTTCTTGTAAAAATGAAGTTTTACCCAAGCCCAAAGCACAATTACGATTAAACTACGAGAAAGCGACTTACGAGAAAACAAATACTAACTGTACGTTTGATTTTAAAAAAAACACTATTGCTCGCTTAAAAAAGGTATCTAAACACGGATTTTGTGGTTTTAGAATTTACTATCCCAACGTAGATGCTACCGTATACCTGACTTATCGCCCAATACAAGCAGATTTAAATAAGCTATTAAAAGATGCACAAAATCTAACTTACGAACATGTCGTAAAGGCAGACAATATAACAACACAAGCGTATTCTAATAGCAAACAAAAAGTACATGGAATGGTTTATAAAGTTTCTGGAGATGCTGCATCCCCTTCTCAATTTTATTTAACCGACAGCACCAAACACTTTTTATTAGGATCAGTATATTTCAATACAAAACCAAATTTTGATTCTATATTACCTGCCATAAAATATTTAGAGAGTGATTTACAGAAAATGATCGAAACTCTACGCTGGAAATGACATTTCGTCTAATATTTGAGAAATAGACATATTATGTTTTGCTGACAAATCAGCAAAAACCTCTAAAAATTTCTTTTGTCTTTTTCCAAAAAAATTGTTTTTTGAAACCAACTTATACATATCCTTAAAGAGTTCTTCTAACTCCTCTTTAGACAATCCCTTTTCTCTAATATAGTAGTTAATTTTAAATCGAGCTGATCTTGTTGTGTCTTCATAGTATGATTTAGATTGTGCTAAATACATAAGGCTCCCAACGACTTCTCTTATAATATCTACCTGACTTTTCGTTTGAAAACTATTCAAATCGTTAAAATAGATTAAAAAATAAGCCTTAAACGCTAGCAAATCCCATTCTGTACAATTCATCTTAGCCCGTTAGTATGTTGTTTTAACAAATTTAGAACTTAACACTTTTTTAAAATATTTTACTCTCAATCTTTACAAGATGCATTTACGAAAACCCTTAAAACCTTAATTAAATCAACGTTTTCAACATATTTTTTTCATTAAAATGTCATTTTGTTTCCTGAGAATTTTCACCAAATTTTAATTTAACATTTGATTGCCCTGCTTTTATTATATTTATCATTTCCTTACAAAGAAGCCAACTTGACTATGAAAACGTTTTTGTCGTTTTTAAAAAAAGATCACACTAGAGGTATCCTTGCAATAGATCATAAGAGATTTACACTTCTTTTGGTGATCATTGTAATTGGTATTATGCTACTTTTAAAACCATACGTTCTAAATCTTTACACATTTAAAGTTCGTTTGGTCGTTATGGGTTGTTATATATTTATGTTTACTTTGGGGTGCACTTTAATAAGAATATTAGTCCATAAACCTCATCGAGATACTAAATACACTAATCTAGACGAAGCTTTACTTGTAATAAATAGTATAATAGCCTCTTGGTTTTTGAGTTATATCTTCAGCATTACCTACTTAGATACTTTAATTAAAAGTATTTTCGGAAAAGAGTATCAGGCAATGATCCCAGAAGGTTTTTTATGGGGAAGTTTTATTACAATATTTTCTTTTGGCTTAATTGTTTATGCTATAATGCGGCTATATGATTTTGCTTTCATACTCTTCGGAGAGGAAGATGACCCTAACCATAAGAAAGTTCTCAAAATCAGTTCTTCTAAAATCTCTAGAAACCAAAAAATGATTGTCCTAATAGGCAAAAACAAAGGAGAACGTGTAGAAGTTCAGCAAAAAAAATTTATTTACATTAAAGGAGAAGGGCATTATTTAAACCTTCATTATTTAAGCCCTAGTAATCAATTAGAATCTACAGTGCTTCGATTGACTATGAAAGAAGCAGAAAGCCAACTTGAATCTGTAGAACATTTAATTCGATGTCATCGATCTTATATTTTAAATACAGAATATCTTAAGACAACTGTTACAGAGACTAAAAAAAATTACGCCATACTCATTAGTAATTTTGGTGAGATACCTATTTCTAGCGATAAAATAGATTTAATAAGAGATATTTCTGCATAAACTAGAATTATAATCTACCTTGCCATTCGCCATAAAACTGCTTCAGATATTTTTCCATAAACACATGTCGTTCTTTCGCTATTTTTTTTCCTGTTTCTGTATTCATATGATCTTTAAGTAATAGTAACTTTTCGTAAAAGTGATTTACACTTGGCCCTATTGACTTTTTATACTCCTCCTTAGACATATTCAGATTCGGCGGGACTGATGGGTCATAAATAGCTCTGTTTTTAAAACCTCCATAACTAAAAGCGCGAGCAATACCAATTGCACCTATGGCGTCTAATCGATCTGCATCTTGTACTACGTCGAGTTCAGGAGAAGCAAATTCTACATTATGATTTCCACCTTTAAAAGAGATGTTTTCTATAATTTGAATTACATGTTGAATGACTTTTTCTATAACAAATTGAGATTCTAAAAATTCTCTAGCTAATTTGGGACCAACAGTCTCATCACCTTCATGAAATTTGGAATCAGCAATATCATGTAACAAAGCTGCTAACTCTACTACCAACTGATCTACTTTCTCTGTTTTAGCGATTAATAAGCTGTTTTTATAAACGCGCTCAATATGAAACCAATCATGCCCTCCTTCAGCATTTTTCAAAGTCTTTTTTACAAACGCTACTGTATTTTCAATTAAACTATCCATACTTTTTACCTTAAACTTTTCCCAAGACAAACACTCAACTCATTCCCTATATAAGGAGGAAAGTTTTCAATCTTATTATAAT
>CALFUO010000009.1 GCA_937929895.1 uncultured Aquimarina sp. | reverse complement strand
ATGATAATTAACATTAAATATTTTGTCTAGAGTGACTTGTGAATTTTTGAAGCTAAAAGTTTTAGAAAATATATTTTCTAAAATGCACTAAAAAATCTCAAAAGAAAATGTCCAGTATGTTGATATATAAAGGTCTATTCTCTTTCAGCAAAACGGTCATATGCTAAATTTTCGGATGCTAGTGATTCTATTTAGACATACCTATTAGGGTTTTTCTTTTTTTAGAATGTAATACCTTTGTAATGAAATTAGATATGAGTTGTTAAATGGGGGAACGCTTCGCTACTGGATAAGATCGAAATTTATAAGTCTCACTTCTCAAAACCTAATATTTCAATACTAAAAAAAGTCATGGCAAAAATAGGAGATATAGATGTAGGAAAGTTTCCATTGTTGTTGGCGCCAATGGAAGATGTGAGTGATCCTCCTTTTCGCGCGTTGTGCAAAGAACAAGGTGCAGATGTAGTATATACCGAATTTATTTCTTCGGAAGGTTTGATTCGCAATGCAGCTAAAAGTACTATGAAATTGGATATCTACGAGAAAGAGCGTCCTGTGGGGATTCAGATATTCGGAGCAAATTTAGATTCCATGTTACGTTCTGTAGAGATTGTAGAAGCTTCGAATCCTGATATTATCGATATCAATTTTGGATGCCCGGTTAAAAAAGTAGTAAGTAAAGGTGCTGGTGCAGGGATTTTAAAAGATGTTGAACTTATGGTTAAACTTACTGATGCCATGGTCAAGCATACTAAATTACCTGTAACAGTAAAAACTCGTTTGGGTTGGGATCACGATTCTATTCGAATTTTAGAAGTTGCAGAGCGCTTACAAGATGTCGGCTGTGCTGCTATTTCGATTCATGGCCGTACAAGAGCACAGCTGTATAAAGGTAATGCAGACTGGAAACCTATAGCAGAGGTAAAAAATAACCCCCGTATGCATATTCCTGTTTTTGGAAATGGTGATGTAGACACTCCTGAACGTGCTGTAGAAATGAGAGATAAATACGGTTTAGATGGAGCGATGATTGGTCGAGCAAGTATTGGGTATCCTTGGTTTTTTAAAGAAGTAAAACATTTTTTTGAAACAGGAAAACATTTAGCTCCACCAACTATTGCAGAGCGTGTAGAAGTAGCACGACGTCATTTAGAGATGTCGATTCATTGGAAAGGAGAAAAATTAGGCGTGTTTGAAACACGTCGCCATTACACCAACTACTTTAGAGGAATTCGAGATATCAAAGCATATCGTCAAAAACTAGTTACCACAGACGATTCGGAAGGAGTTTTTAAAGTGCTAGATGAAATTGCTAAGGTATTTTCGGGCTATAGTTTTATATAAAAAGCACCTTAATAGAACCGATTTCGGTTGATCCTAATTAACCACAAACACCTGAAAGTCTTTTTCTGGAAAACAAGACCTCTTAAAGTTTTACACCAATTGAAAAAAGTTTAAATCACTTCTAGGATTAAAGTAAGTTCAAACGCTTCATCAAAGCTTCTTTATTACCTCGACTAACAGGGACTACTTCTTTTCCTATCACGACGCTATTATCTTCGATATCTACAATTTTAGAAGTGTTGATGATATAAGAACGATGAACTTTTAAGAATAAATGAGAGGGTAATTTTTCTTCAATTTTTTTTAAAGTTGCGTGCACAATATATTTTTTATTTTCAGTGCGTATTTGAATGTAGTCTCCCTTTGCTTCGATAATATTGATAGAATCAATATTGATTTTCACTAAGCGACGATCTATATTAACATACAGATCTTTAGTTGCATTTTGATTCGGAATAGCACTTTCTGACAATGAACGAAGCTTTTCGATACTTCGTAAAAAACGCTCTTCGGAAATAGGTTTCGTTAGATAATCTACAATACACGGATATTCGAAGGCATTTAATGCAAATTTAGGATCCGATGTAATTAAGATAATTTTGGGAGGTTCGTGTAGGGTATCTATAAAATCGAATCCTGTAAAATCAGGCATGTGAATGTCTAAAAAGATAATATCTACGTTTTCTTTATTTAAAAATTTTATAGCCTGTAGTGCATTAGGAAATTCACCAATAACTTCGATATCGGTGACCTTAGAACACAATTGTTCTACTATAGCTCTTGCAGCCGCTTCGTCATCTACAATGATTGATTTCATCTAAAGGTTTGAAATATAGTTTTCTACAATATCTAAAATAGTTAAAAAATCATCATGATCAGAAGCATTAGCTATTTTTAAAGCTTCTTCAAAGGAAATTGCTTTTTCGTAAGCCTTTTCCATACTAAGCATACCAAGTTTATGCTTTATCTTATGGACTAATTCTGCAGCCTGATGAAAATCCTTGTTTTCAATCGCATTTTCATACTGAACCTTTTCAATAGGGAATTCACATTTTAGGATACCAATCATTTTTTGTTCGAAAGTTATCGAACCATCAGCTAGTTGTTTTATGTAAGATAAATTAGGTTGCATTGCTTATTTCTTCTTTAAAGTAAAATGAAAACAAGTACCTGCGCCAACCGTTGAAGTAAAATCGATTTCTCCTTCATAGAAATCGATGATCTTTTTTACAATCGACAATCCAATACCAGTTGAGTGATCTGATTTTTCTAGAGACTGAAATACTTCGAAAATTTTTTTTTGATATTTTCGATCTATTCCGACTCCATTATCTTCTATATAGAATTTCCAATGCGTTTTTAATTCTTCAAAAGTTACTTTTACAAGGCCTCTCGATTTATCTATATATAAAACAGCATTGGTCAAAATATTTTGAAATAACTGCTGTAGACGAAAACGATCTCCTGTAATTGTAGGTAGCTTTTGCGGAATTTCGACGATAATATTCTCTGGTATATAGATTACAGATACGATATCTTGCACCAATTCTTGAATATCTACTTTTTCTAAAGGCTGTTCTACTTTATCGATGCTAGAGTATTCTAAAACACCACCAATTAGGTGATCCATCTTTTCGATTTTGGTAGAAAGCTTATCTATAATTTCACATGCATCATCATCTAAGACAGAGTCGTAATCTTCTTTTAACCAGTATATAAGAGTATTCATACTTCGAAGAGGAGATTTTAAATCGTGTGAAATAACGTGAGCAAAGTCTTTTAGCTCTTGATTTCTCTTTTCTAGATTCGCCAGCAGTGCTTTTTTCAGTTCGGCTTCTTTGTACTCTTCGGTAATATTTCTGACAATACCTTGTGCTGCAATTGCTTTTCCTTTGGTATCATAGACTAGACCAGCATTGATATGAACTCGTTTTACTTCTTTGTTTTTGGTATATATACGAGCCTTATAATCTTTAAAAAAACCCTTGTTGATTAACTGCCAGTAGCTTTGCATGGCATACTTATAGTCTTCTTTGTAAATAAGGTGTACTACATTCACATGTTCAAAATCTAAATTATAGCCAAACAATTTTTTAGCAGAGGGATTCATTTCGATGACATCCCCTTTTAAGTTCATAAGAATATATGCATCTAAAAGATTGTCGAATACACCGTCTAACTGAGAAGATTTTTTGTGGTTAACTGCTTCTAGAGAGGCATTCGAAACCTGTAATTTCTGATTTACTTCATATAATTCTAATGCTTTTTTCTCGAGAATAGCTTCTGCTTGTTTTCGAGCTTTTCGTTCCCTTTCTAGGGCTCGTTGTAATAAGGCTACTTTTTCATTAGACATGCTGTTGAATCTCAAATTTCACTTCTGTACCAGCATCATTCAATTTTGTAATTTCGATTGTAGCTTCTTGACCATAATGTTTAAAGGTACTTTCTATTAACCCTTTAGCAAAACTATACATACCACGACTCGACGTATACAACATAGTGATTCTAGATGCATCTTTATGGCTGACATCGAAGGTTGGAAGCTCTGCATCGGGATAAATTTTTCGTACTTCTACATGAATGTGATTTTCAATAGCATTCAGCAAATCGATAGGTTGTTTGTATTGTTCTATGATTCCGTTATAACTATTTTGTAGTACAGAGAAAAAATGTAATCCATAAGTATATAAAAGATCGTTAATACTTAATTGCGTTTTTTCACTTAAATGACTAAGGAGTTGTACCATTTCAGAGAACTTATAGGTACCAATAGCTGTGTAGACTCCTTCTGATTCTAAATTTGATTTAGAAATAATGTCGTCGACATATTCAATCCCAAATTTATCTTCAACTAGTTCTAAAAATTCTGTAAAAACAATACCCTTCATAATAATCTCAAAATTAGTTGGTTATATAAATTTAAGGATCTTAGTTTAAGTTGACAATAGGTATTAGTTCTAATCTTTAAATTAATAATGCAGTTTTTAAAAAGCCCTTTAAAAAATTTAAGACCGTTTTAAAATAAATTTCTTCGATGCAAGCATGCGAAATTTTTATTCGAATTTCATTTTTCAATGAAAACCTTAAGTTTTAAAGCGTTGCCCATACAACTTTCTAGGCAGTCTTTTAACTTCACTTGGATAAGAATAAAGTCAATTTAAGAAAATTAACTCCCTCTAATGATTTTGTTTTCTTCCCAGTAATTCACTAAAACTGCTACTTTTTTAATATAATCTTCATATTTTAAAGGCTTTATTACATAGCCCGAAGCTCCTTCGGCATAGCATTGTTTAATTTCACTATGATTCGATGAGGTTGTCAACATTATAATCGGAATATATTGTAATGTTTCATGCTCCTTAAAATGCTTTAAGAAGTCGATACCATTCATCTTAGGCATATTTAAATCTAAAAGAATGACATCTGGGATTAGTTTACCTGTGGTAATTAGCTTTAACGCTTCTTCACCATCATGTGCCTCTTTTATACTATGAATTGGATTTAGTTTTTTGATGATGCGTTGAAATTTCATTTGTTCGATTTCATCATCATCTATTAATAAGAAAGTGAGCTTCTTCATTTAAATAATTACTTAACAAGAGCAACTTACTAAATAAGAAGGTAATTGGTATAATTTTTTCGACGAACGATGGAAAAAGTGTCGACGAGTGGTTTAGATATAAATTTCAGAATGGAAAGCTTTTAAAGGTTTACGCTTTGAGAATTTTATATCCTTTATCTGTTTTAAAAGCGAATCTTAACTACAATATTAGGAGACGAGATTACGGAAAAATATTGAATCACCTACTCTGTAATAAGTTCACTTTTTCAGAAAGTAACCCTAGCAGGTTTTGAAATTTCACTATTATCTAAAGGTTTAATTTCTACGCGGTATAACATCGCTTTTGGTGTTTTTTCTCTTGTATTACGCTCTGAAATCGTATAATAACGATAAATGATAATATTTAGTTGTAAAATAAAAAATCGCCTAGATCTCTCTAGGCGATTAAATAAAGGTGTGTTTTTGTATTTAATTTTTAATGAATTTCCCTGTACCTTCTGAGGTAATCAAAAAGTAAATTCCAGATGCTAAACTAGAAACTGTAATTTGCTTAGATTGAAGGCTACCATTTTTTACAATTTGTCCAGATAAATTAACAATTCTATATGTATCTGATGTTATGGTATTACTAACATTCAATATAGTGTTCGCTGGGTTAGGGTATAAACTTAATGTGATATCTTTAGACCCAAAACGGCTATTACCTAGTGTACTATCGGCGGCTGTTAGCATATTTAATCTAAACGTTGCATTTATAGTATTTCCAGTTCCAGTTACAGGCTGAATTCCTGTAGATGTAGAAAACTCGATTTCATTTGTTCCTGTAGTACCAGCATTCACAAAACGAATAGCTACTACATACTTATCATTGTCAACAATAGAATTACTGCCTTGTAGTGCAAAATCATTAATGCTGTATGTTCTTGTAATTAACCCATTTGCAGGTGTATCTAGATCTGTACTACTGCTACCAGCAGTAATATTAAAGTCAGATGTATTAGAATTAAGGTTTAAAGGTGCTCCTGTGAATTGAGCAACAAAATTTCCTTGAGTAATATCTTCGTTTTCGGGATAAATTCGAGCTCTAAGTTCTACCGGATTATCGTTAGGAATATTACTTACAGTAAATGAAATAGGGCTAGAAGTCTTTCCATTGAGGTCTATAGCTGTTGCTGTTTCATCAAAAGTAACTGTAACAACATTTAAATTTAAAGTATTAAATACAAAGGTTGCATTTTTAGCATTTCCACTTCCTGTTGCAGGTTGAACTCCGCTAGTTGTAGAAAATTCTATTTCATTTGCTCCCGTAGTTCCTGCATCTATAAAACGAACAGCTACAACATAAGGTTCGTCTTCATTAATAGTGCTACCACTCTGTATGGCAAAATTATTAATGGTAAATGTACGTGTATTTAGTCCGTTGATCGGTGTATTTAAATTGGTTACACTATTTCCTGTGGCAACATTAAAATCTGGAGTGTTTGAGTTTAGATCTAAATTTGCTCCATTAAATTGGGCTACAAATCCTGCTCCTGTAACATCTACCCCTACAGGATAGATTCGAGCTCTAAGTTCTACAGGGTTATCGTTAGGAATATTACTTACAGTAAAAGAGATAGGGGCAGAAGTAGCTCCTGTGGCATCTATATTTGTTGCTATACTATCAAAAGTAACTGTAACAGGGTTTAAATTTAAAGAATTAAGTACAAAGGTTGCATTTTTAGTATTTCCACTTCCTGTTGCAGGTTGAACTCCGCTAGTTGTAGAAAACTCTATTTCATTTACTCCCGTAGTTCCTGCATCTATAAAACGAACAGCCACCACGTAATTTTCATCTTCACTAATAATACTACCGCTCTGTATAGCAAAATTATTGATGGTATACGTACGTGTATTTAGTCCATTGGTAGGCGTATCTAAATTGGTTACACTATTTCCTGTAGCAACATTAAAATCCGGAGTGTTTGAGTTTAGATCTAAATTTGCTCCATCAAATTGAGCTACAAATCCCCCTCCGGTAACGTCTGCGCTCACAGGGTAGATTCGAGCTACAAGTTTTACAGGGTTATCGTTAGGAATATTACTTACAGTAAAAGAGATAGGGGCAGAAGTAGCTCCTGTGGCATCTATATTTGTTGATGCAGTATCAAAAGTAATCGTAATTGGATTTAGGTTACAGGTACCATTTACAGAAGGATCAGGTAGTCCGTTTTGCCCAAAATTTTGTAGAGAATAACTTGGTAATAAACCTAGTAAATCATTTTTTGCAGATTCTAAGTTACCATCGGCCAACACAGTAGTTAAATCTGAAGCTAGTTGTGTAAAGCTAGTTAGATCTGCAGGATCACTCTGTGCATCGTATACACGATCTTTTCCATCAATTACAACTTCCTGATCCCTAATAAGCTGTCTATCGGCATCGTATCCATAAATCCAATCTCTGTGATTTTCTTTATCAGTTGTTAGAAAATCCCAAAAACTTTCCCCGTTGATTTCATAGTCACAAGGAAGTTCTACTTCTGCAATTTCTGCCACTGTTGGCAAAACATCTGATATATTAAGTAATACATCTTGTTTTCCTACTTTCGTGATTCCTAAACCAGGTCCATATATAATGAAAGGAACATGTGTCCCTGTTTGGCTTGTTACATTTCTTTTTCCGAAACCAGAAGTACCATTGTCTGAAGAGAATATAATTAGGGTATTATCTTCTATACCTAATTCTCTTAACTTATCTAAATACAAAGACATTTGATAGTCTAAATAATTTATATGATGATGAATACCTGACCCTGTAATAGAGTTGTTAGTATTATAAGTATTTGTACCATCTGTAGCAGTTGTTCTTGTAATATTAGGTTCTGTTCGCGTGTATTTAGCACCGTCCCAACTTACTTTAGGAGTTCCAGGCCATCTAGAAACTGCACCATCGTTTAAAAAGTCAAATGCATCATGTCCTAAATGAGATGTATGATATATAAAGAAAGGTTTATCATCAGCAACTTTTCGATCCATAAAATCGAATATGTAATCTAGTTCGACATCTGGACCATAGGTGCTATCATCGTAATTAGCTATATCATCTGGTTCTGTTGGCCACCAATCGTATTCAAACTCTCCAGAATCATTTTTTATCATAGTACTAGCGCTTGTTCTCCAATACCACGAAGATTGTACATATCCGCTTTCGTCTGCTGGCCCAACTGGATTACCAGAGTCCTCGTTAATTAGTTGCCCTCCTACATTTCGAAGATTAAATTTAGTGTTGGGGTTAGGACCAGAGATCCCTTCGCCGCCTGCGGTGAACATTCCCTCATTAAAACCAAATCTGCTAACATCACCTCCTCGCATTTGGGTTTTTCCGGCCCATAGTGTTTCGTATCCTCCCATAGAAGCAACATGCCCTAGAGTAATAGGAGAACTTTCGTATAATGGAATTGACTTTGTACGACCATCTGCGGGGTCCACAAAAGTTCCAATGGTACCATTACCATACCATTTGTGCAAATGGGCATATCGCCCAGTCATCATCATAGCTCTACTAGGCGAACATACTGTAGCAGCCCAAGCAGTTTCTATATAACATCCTTGTGTAGCCATCATATCTAATACAGGTGTATTCGCCCTGTATTGTGTATCTGATGTGTTAAAACTTGTAGGTGCAGTCCAGGTGTCTGACCCATAGATGGGGAATTCCCTCGCACTGATATCGTCAGTAAAAACAATAATAATATTAGGTTTTTCCTGAGCCCAAAGAAGAGATGGGAACAAAGATAAAAGGTAAATAGTTAGTTTTAGGTGTAGTTTTTTCATTTTTAATGAATTTCTATATTAGCTAGTATTTTTTTCTAGCACGGATTATTATAAGGTTAGATTTCGTTTTACGTAAAGTAAAAATATACTTATATATAAATGTAATAAACAATTTTTAGATATCTGTCAATTAAAAACTAGTAGGTAAGTTTCAATTAAAAAGAAGTTAATCTTTAAAATACATAACAATTTTCCTTGATTGTAAAGTCAAAAAAACTTCTAATAAAAGGTAATTTTTTATAATTAAAAACCTGTTAAATTTGTGTTATTGAAATATCATCTATATAGAATGTTCCTATTCTATGTCCTAGGCTTATTTTTAATTGAAGGTGATCTAAGTCAATTTTACCTTCTAAATTTTTACTCGAGGTTTCGAAAACAGTAGAAACTTTTTTCCACTGGTTGTCTCCTTTAAAATTGAGTGTTCCTGCTGCATATTTCCCATAACGTTTTCCTTCGGGTGCTTCATGGTTGTACGATGAAATAGAGTAAGAAACACGATCCTTAAGTGTCATACTACTCTTAATCCATAGAGATAATTTATATTTTTTGTTTTTTTTAACTCCTTTTATTTTTTGAATTAAATTAATTCCTTGTGAAGTTTTATTTTTATTGGCTGATACCACTCTTACTTTCATACATTGGTCGTCGTCATGCCCAGACAGTTTGCTTACTTTCATTTCTGCCCGAACGACCTTAGATTCTTTAGGTTTCTTAATAATTAGTTTCCAGTGATCTTCTCCGTCTTCAAAAGAAGGGTTTTTAACTAAATTTTGTGCATTCAAATTGCTAATAAATAGCAATAAACTAATAAGGAATAATTTGTACATTATAATAGATTTAAGGTTGTTAATGGTTAAACAATAAATATACCAATTCTTCATTAAATAACTCATTTGTTTTT
>CALFUO010000008.1 GCA_937929895.1 uncultured Aquimarina sp. | reverse complement strand
TGTTGGAAATGAGTTATGAGGGTTATATTTCTTTGCTAATGCTTTATTTTTCTCTAATAGTGATTCTGGTATAATATCTCTTCTGAAAGGCACATCGACTTTTAACAAGACAACACCTCTAGCCTTGTCTTTAAACTCGTCAGAATCGAAAAAATCAGATTTCAAATGTTTACAGGGGGTACACCAATCACTACCTGTAAAATACATAACAAGTGGCTTATTTTGCAATTTTGCTAAAGATTTTGCGGTATTAAAATCTGTTTCCCACTTTAAACTGATTTGCGAGAACCCTGTAACACTTATAAATAATAAGCTTAAAAAAAATATATTCTTCATACTTCTATCTATATAACTAATAACTACTTTACAATATCCTTGCCAATTTATAAAATATTAGTAAATCTTTGAAGTAATATCCTCGATAGGCCTTCTAATCTTCTCTCTACTCCCTCCTTTATCATCTTCCGATCTATATCCTATTGGCAATAAAAGTACAGCGGATAAAGCTTTTTCTTCTAATCTTAAAATTATATCGACTTCACTAGGCACAAAACCCTCCATAGGACAAGAGTCGATTTGTAAATCGGCACAAACGGTCATCAAATTTCCCAAAGCAATATATGCCTGTTTGGTAGACCATGCCTTTATATCTTCTGCAGCTTGACCTTCAAAGCGTCCTTTAATTACATTTTTATATGCTAAAACTCCTTCATTTAGAACAGGGAAGCGTTTAAAGTAGTTTTCTATAAAACTATCGTCTATATTCTTTTCTATGCAAAAAACCAATACATGAGACGCTGTACCTACTTGAGCTTGGTTCCAAGAAGCATTCTGCATTTTTTGCTGAAGCTCCTTATTCTTAACTACCAATAGCTTAATAGGCTGTAAGCCATAAGAAGTTGCTGTTAAGTTAAAAGCTTCGCACAACGTATCGATATCTGATTCTGATACAAATCGGCTATCGTCAAACTTTTTAGTTGCATATCGCCACCTAAGGCTATCAATAATGTTCATGAAAAAAATTTAATAGAAATGTTTAGAAAACAAGCCTCAAAGTTACAGCTTGTTTTGTTTAAACTCTCCTGATTTTAATGTTAAAAATCGCATAAATTAAACTCATTAATGGACTTACCCAGCAAAAAACAGCAAAAGTCCAAAAATCTGCGACTGAAACCCCTAGGGTATTCGCATGGTAAGCCCCACAAGTATTGTACGGGATCAATACAGATGTAACAGTACCACTATCTTCTATAGTTCGACTTAAATTTTCGAGAGCTAGCTTTTTATCTTCAAATGGTTTTTTGAACATTTTAGAGGGAATAACGATCGCTAAATATTGATCGCTAGCTGTTATATTCGTTAAAAATGTGACTCCTATAGTACTTGCAATTAACCCTGTTGTACTCTTTAAGACTCCCAATATAGCTTCACTAATGCGATCTAATGCTCCTATTGCCTTTAAAGAACCACCTAGAACCATAGCACAAATAATTAACCATATGGTAGTTAACATTCCAGACATTCCTTTACTACTTAGTAAATCCGATAAAGATTCATTAGAAGTTTTTATAGAAACTTCTTCTGTAAAGGCAACCATTAAAGACTTATACATAGTACGGATACTAAATTCCGTTTCTCCTATAATTTCTAAGAGTATTGTTTTCTGAAACAGTATTGCCATTATACCACCTGCTAAAATTCCAATAAACAAACTCATCAGTGCAGGAATTTTATTCAAAATTAAACCTACTACCATAATCGGAACTAGCAAAACCCATGGAGTTATATTGAAAACACTCGAAATAGTACTATGAATTTCTGTTTGAGTAAAAGTATTTGATGGTTCTAAATAAAAACCTGCAATCAAAAAGAAAATCAATGTAATAGATATTGATGGAACGGTTGTCTTCAACATATATTTAATATGAGTAAACAAATCTACTCCTGCTAAACCTGAAGCTAGATTTGTAGTATCTGAGAGTGGCGAAAGTTTATCCCCAAAATATGCACCTGATAAAATAGCACCTGCAGTCATTCCTAATGGAATCCCTAAAGCCTTTGCTATTCCAATCAATGCAATACCAATAGTAGCACTAGTGGTCCAAGAACTCCCTGTTGCAACAGCAACTATACTCGAGATCATTACACAACTCACTAAAAAATATGTCGGGTTCAGTATCCGTACCCCATAATAAATCATAGATGGAATTATACCCGATACTAACCAACTGCCAGAAAGCGCTCCTACCAACAATAATATGATAATAGCTTCACTTATACTTCCTATTTGACTTTTAACAGTTCCAACAATATGTGAAAAAGGTATTTTCTCTGTGTAACCTATCATCACTGTAATTGCAGCAATAATTAATAATACAAACTGATTGCTACCACTAAGCGCATCGTCTTTAAAGACACCTACTACATTGTACATTAATAATGGTATCAAAAGTGCAATAGGTAAAATTGCTTTCCATAGCGGAAGTTTCTTTTCTGTTTCACTCATAGGTAATAGACTTACTTTCTTATGGAAATATAAGGCTAATTGATATGTTTTAAAACTTTTGAAAGATTCTTTAAAACACTTATAAATAGAAATCTTTAGGTATTTTTTGAAATTAGAAACATGTTTAGATTTTAATTCACTAGCATCCCAAACTTTAGAATATAAACCGTTTCACTGAAAGAGAAAAAAATAGGCTTTATATATTAATACATTTGGAGTTTTCGACTAAGGTTTTTCAATTCATCTTAGAAAATATATTTTCTAAAATTTTTAGTCTCAACAATTCACAAGGCACTCTAAATAAAACTCTTAGTATTAATTATCACTTCAAAAACTCGAAATTTTCGGATACTAGTGGATTTAATTATAAAATTAAATTTGCTATAAAATTTAAAAAAAAGAACAGTTAATTATCAAGGTATTATGAATTCAATCTTGATTCGTGTTTTTTTAAAACGAAGTGATCCTGAATCTTTAGCGAACACTAATGATATTCAAGAAAAACACATTAGATTTTAGACTATTAATAGTTATAGATCGTATTTTAAAAGCATAGTTCTGCTTCAAATAAATTCGCAAAATGTTTCAATAGTTTCTTTTGCACTTCTTCAAGAGGTACTTTTTTACCTAATTCTGCTTCCAACGAGGTAACTGCTTTGCCTTTGATGCCACAAGGAATAATATGGTCGAAATACTCTAAATCTGTATTCACATTCAAAGCAAAACCGTGCATTGTTACCCAACGACTTGCTCGAACCCCCATTGCACAAATTTTTCGAGCAAATGGAGTTTCTACATCGAACCAAACTCCGGTCTCTCCTTCACTTCTCGTTGCTTTTAATCCATATTCTGCAAGGGTAAGAATCACCATTTCTTCTAAGAAACGTAGGTATTTATGAATATCTGTAAAAAAGTTATCCAAGTCTAAAATCGGATACCCAACAATTTGCCCTGGCCCATGATATGTAATATCTCCCCCTCTATCAATTTTATAAAAATCTACTCCTTTAGCTTTTAAAGCATCCTTAGAAGTTAACAAATTAGATATGTCTCCACTTTTACCTAACGTAAAAACACTTGGGTGTTCTACAAATAATAAATGATTCTTAGTCTCTATAGAAGCATCCTCTCTACTCTTTTTTAATTTTAAAGCAATTGTATCTTTAAATATAGTTTCTTGATACTCCCAAGTTTCTTTGTAGTCTTTAACTCCTAAATTTTTAAAAATCAATTGCTTATTCATAATGTAACCTACTTATTGAAAAACCTACGGGACACTTGTAATTTGAGCTTAATACAGATCTTTATATATCTCTGTGTCTGTACAAATAAAAAGATAAAAAAACCATCATACCGAGGGCAGATGGTTTTTTAAACACACAAATAGTTGCAGTGTCTTAGCGTAATCTATCTACAGATTTTACAAGCTCCTCATCCTTTTTAATAGCCTTGTTCGCTAGAACAAGCAAAACGATAGAAATAAGAGGTATGATTCGCCCAATACCTTTCTCTGAAACCGAAGCTTCTCCAGATATATTTAGAGCTAGATACACAAAAACGCCTAACAATATAATATTCAGTAGTATGTTTAGTCGACCTAAAACAAACTGTAACTTTCTATTCCTAAACAGAAAAATGATGATTAGAGATATGATTGCTGAAGCTATGAAACCTTCATATAAGAAAGGTTGATCAAAAACTCCAATTTTGTCAAAACCTGTAGGTAAGACTTGAGATAATCCTCCAGAAACCAAAACAGCCAAGAACAAATATAAACTCTGTATTCTCTGTAACATTTTTCTTTTTCGTTATACAAAAATAGGAAAGCTATGAGAAAGAATAAAACTATTCTTCAAATAAATTCTCTAGCATCCTAAACTTTAGAACATAGACCGCTTAACTGAAAGAGAAGAAAAAATAGACTTTTATATATTAATACATTGGACGTTTTTGGTCTAAGTTTTTTTCAATTTATCTTAGAAAATGTATTTGCAAAAATTGTTAGCTTCAAAAACTTAAAATTTTTGGATATTAGTGAAATAAATTATGGAATTTTTTTAGCGTTTTCTATGCCAAAGAATTCTGTTTTTCTGTGCCGATTTTTTAGAAGGTGGGTCGATTGATAGACGGTTAGCTCTGTTCGCAACTTCCCAAATTGTTAGAAAGGCTAACTGACTTCTCTTTTCCATAAGGTTATAATTTAGTTTTTCATAAGTATCCGTCGGTTGATGATAATCTTTATGTAGTCCACTAAAATAAAAAATGACTGGAATTCCATTTTTAGCAAAGTTATAGTGATCACTGCGATAGTACACACCTAATGGATCGTTTACTTCATCATATCTATAATCTAACGATAAACCGATATGGTCTTCATTTAAACTCTCATTAATCTCTTTTAGTTCTTTGCTAATACGATCACTGCCTACTGTGTAGACATAACTAGGATTATCTTTATGTCTTTCATCGATTCTACCAATCATATCAATATTGATATTTGCAACGGTATGGTCTAATTCAAAAACAGGATGTTCTACATAGTACTTTGATCCGTACAACCCTATTTCTTCTCCTGTAACATGCAAGAATAAAATACTTCTTTGGGGTCTAATACCATAGACATTAGCTAATTTTAAAACACGTGCTATTTCCATAAGTACTGCAGTACCCGATCCATTATCGTCAGCGCCATGAAATATTTCGCCCTTGTCATTCACTCCCAAATGATCGTAATGAGCACATACTACAACTATTTCTTGCTTCTTATCAGTTCCTTCTACAAAGGCTAATACATTTTCTGAATCGCTATTAGATTTCTTATTAAAATAATCTGCTGGTATTGTTTGAAAATAGTCTAATGATTTGGGGGAAGCAATGTGATGTTGTATGTAATAGTTTTTTAAAAACCTTGCCGCTTTCTTTTGCCCTAATTCTCCTGTGTTACGCCCCTGTAATGAGTCACTAGATAAAATTTTTACATTTTTCTCAATTGTCTTCCCATTTATTTTTTTAGCTAATTCAAAAATTCTAAAGCTTGTTGGCGCTCGAACATTTTCTTTATTTAACCATTCTTCGATAAAACCTTCTTCTGGAATGTGAATATTATCATCTTCTCTCATGCTTTTACATCTAAGCATAATTAAAGCTAATAGCATTATATTGAAGTGATTAATCAAGAGTAATATTTTTGGAATTAAATTCTTTTGGCTAAGTTCTAGTTAACATATGATTTACTGCTATATTTTTAAATTCGTTCCAGGCTTGGTTCGAACTGAAGGCTATAGCCGTTACAGTTGCCATCTTCGTGGTAATATTCTTTACTTTTTCTAAAACCAAGAACCA
>CALFUO010000007.1 GCA_937929895.1 uncultured Aquimarina sp. | reverse complement strand
AATCTTTAATTGGTAATTTGAACTCGTCAAAATAGTATTGGGTATTTGTACATTGAAACTGTAATTACCTGTACTTGTAATAATTTGAGAGTTAATTTTTTGGGTTGGATCAGTCAGATCGAAATTCCCATTAGCATCACTTAGATAAAGAGCAAATTCGGGATTGGACGGAAAAACAAAAGGCCCTGATACCGTATAGTTTAAATTAAAGGTATCTCCCTGACATGTTAGTAGTGGATTAGCAATCGGACTAGTTACTCTAATATTTCGAATGAATCCTTTATACACCTTCATATAAATTTGTCCGGCTCTTTCGTAGACAATGGTAATATCACCAGTGGTAGGATTGGTATCTATCGAATGTGATACTGCTGTCGGGTCTATTGATATAAATTCATCATAAGTAATACCTTGATCATAACTTACGTTCATTTGTATGCCTCCCGCATCTATAAAACCATCAATTAAAGTTCCATATTCATCCGCATATAAAGTTCTTGATTGTCTATTAGCTGTAGTTATTAGCTGAAAATTAATTGGAGTTGTAATACCTGTCTCAATATTTATACGATACCCTTCATCCCCAATATTACTTCCATTTGGCCCTCCGGAAACAAATATAAACTTACCACTGGGAGACTCTGTAAGTGCATAGCTTGAAAAAAATATTTCTCGATTACCTATAGGTAACAAGTTTATTTCACTAAAAGTCTGGGCATTATCAGTACTTCTATACAGCCTTAACTCTGGTGCATCTGCTATTAAATAAATAATACCTGAAGTGTCTATAAATACATCCGAACTGGTAAATAAGCCTCCTGGTATAACAAAATTAGCAGCTATATCATAAGTCGAAAAACTACCATCACCTCGAGTATTATTATAATATATAAAACGCCCGAAATTATCTCGAATCACCACAGTATTTTCCCTTGCTGCCATATGTAGTGTAGCCGAAGCAACAGTCCTTGCTACGCTTACTGGGGCGCTAAACGAATTTCCTCCATTGTTACTTTTAGAGAAAAGGATATCTCCTGCACTAAATGTACCCGAATTATTAGTTGTTATCCAAACGACAAAAACATCCCCGAATTCATTTACTGCAATTTCCGGTTTAGGAAAAGAGATTCCTGCTGCATTTGAGACTACTTGTACACTCGAATTAAAAGAACCTCCATTATCAGTACTTTTAGCCACACGAATTCCCTCGGAACCAGAAAAAACTACATATATATCACCATTACTGTTTACGGCAGTATTCCTACTACTATTAGCCTTACCTATTGAATTATTACTACCTACATCACTAATTTGCACTTCTACTTGTGCAATACCGTAGCTATTAAATAGAATTACATAAAGTAAAACTGAAAATATTTTATGTGATAATGATTTCAAGACTAAAAGTTTTTTTGAGTTTCTAAATTATGAATAACGCTAGAGTTTTTAAATCATTTTATATGATTTAAAATTCTCTAAAAATAAAACGCAGTAGAATTGATAAACCCCACCGCGTTTCAGAACACAAATCATTTATTTTGTAGCCTTTATAAGACTTGTACTAACTCTTGAATTTTCACTTTTGCTTTTAAATCGTGTAACAAATTGTACAACCCAAAGAACGTTCTATTAATGTACAAGAAATGTTTACTTCCTCTGCTTCCATTCATTTTTCTTAATTCCTTATCATTAGAATACTTCTCACTTAGTGCTGTAATACTACCCCAAAACTCTTCGTCCGAAAAATCGAATATCTCTTTATGAAATGGGGAAGTAAATAGTGATAATAATTCATGAAATAAGGCAGAAAAGAATTCTTTTTCTTTTGGTGTATCTTCGGGTAACAAAATCTCTAATTCATAGAGCTTTTGTTCGAAGATTTCTGGATCATTGATATTCTCGAGCTTCGCTAACTCGAAATAAGGCACATAAAATTCTTCTGGAACTCTTTTTATACAACCAAAATCAATCGCAATTAGATTGCGATCCTTGTCAACTAAAAAGTTTCCCGGATGTGGATCTGCATGAATTGCTTTCAATTTATGCATTTGAAACATATAGAAATTCCATAATGCTTGCCCTAACTTGTCTCCTTCTTCCCTCGGAAAAGGTTTTGCTGTAAACTCACTAAGATGCTCCCCCTTCATCCAGCTCATTGTAATGATACGTTCACTAGACATCTCTTCGAAATAGTTTGGAAATCTCATATTTGGAATATGAGCACAGGCATTTGTGATTTCTTTACTTTGTTGTACTTCTAAAATATAGTCCGTTTCTTCTAGAAGCTTCCCTTCCATCTCTTGGAAATATTTCTCTGTTTCTTTCCCTTTTAAGTTAAACATACGGGTTGCAATGGGTTTTACCATCGCTAAGTCTGAACTTATACTAGAGGCTACACCTGGGTACTGAATTTTAACAGCTAATTGCTTTCCATCTTTTTCTGCTCTATGTACTTGCCCAATACTTGCTGCGTTTACAGAGTTTGGTTCAAATTTATCATAGATATCTTCAGGGTACTTCCCAAAGTATCTGTGAAAGGTTTTTCTTACTAATGGCGCTGATAAAGGAGGTACACTAAATTGAGCTAGGGAAAAACGCTCTACGTACGCCTGTGGTAACAGATTTTTCTCCATAGATAACATCTGTGCAACCTTTAAAGCACTGCCTTTTAAATTTTTTAGTCCATCGTAAATATCTGCTGCGTTATCCTCGTTCAATTCGTCTCGAGAAACATCTGGATTAACTGCTTTTTTACTGTAATATTTTAAATAATTACTTCCAATTTTAGCTCCTGTTTTTACTAACTCTGCAGTGCGACCAATTTTAGAAGTAGGAATTTTATCTATCGTCTTCATATACTAACTTCATTACTTTCTATAACTACCCTGCTACTTTTTCCTTCCAAAGAAACTTTCCAAAATCCAAAATATTCTCTAAAGGAGTATTATCGAAAATATCAAAAACAGTATTCACTGACTTTTCGATTGCTACATCCGTTTTTTCAAAACTTGGTGAATCATCATCCTTCCAGAATTTTAATAAGAATAAGAATTGTAACCAAACAGCTTCTGCGACCACCTTAACAGGTTTTTTTAAAATTTTAAGATTCTTAGATTCGTTGTCATTTTCGATTAACTCAGTTCCAAAATCAAGAATCTTATCTCGAAGCTTTGCTAACTGTTTTAGATTTTTCCATTTATGATGTTGCTCTTCGTCTAAAGCAAATAATACATAACTTCTATTTGCAGTAAACAATTCAAAAATGGTATAATAAAATGTTAACAGTTTTTCACGACTCGAATAACTTTGGTAGTCTTCATTCTTCAATAATAGACTTTCTACATTTAAATAAAAAGCTGCCCAAATCGACTTCTTTAAACCGTCTAAACTTCCAAAGTGTTTGTAAAAATCTTCTTCCTGAATATCATTCTTTTTACAAAATGCAAAGACATTATTAGGAACTTCATTCATCAAAACAAATTCCATATAAATAGAAATGATCGCTTCTTTTGTGTTTTTTTCTTCGGTAGACATACACTCTAATTTTACATAAAGATACAGCCTGTTTAACCGATTTACGAATTACTAAAACAAAACATTTGTTAAAGTTTTCATGTAGTATGAAGGTTACGAATTCAAGAGTTAAAAGAAGTTATGCTTTTTATTATTCTGCATTGAAGTTAAAATTGAGACTAAGTTCTGTCTCTGTTCTGTTTCCTCTAATATTTCCAAAAAGCTATTCGCTTTTGGCTAATGCTTTTTCTCATAATCCTTATCCTATAAAAAACTTCAGCATTTCTTAAAAACTTAACTTCCTTTAACTCCTTTTAAATTCTTAACTCCTTAATTTCAAAAACTAACTCTGAAACTAAGGTTTGATGTGATACCTAGGGAAGTATAATCGAACGGACGTAATTCTTCTCCTATTCCTGGTGAAATTCGAAATTCTCTATTGATAATCGTTTGGAAATCATAAATATTCTGAACGGAAATTCCAAAGTCATATTTGATTTTTGGATTTTTACTTGAATTCAACCTATATTTTATCGATGCATCTAGACGATGGTAAATAGGTAATTTCCCCGAAATTAAATTCGAAAAATCTATCTGAACAGGTTCTCCCTCTTCACTAATATCATTGGCTATAACTGTAGTCTTCCCTGTATGCAATAACCAAGATGTCGAGGTGTACCAACGTTTCCAATTCCAATTGGTTACCCATTTAAACGTATGGTCAATATTGATGTTACTCTTGTAAAAACGATTATTATTCAAGATCTCAAAACGATTCCTTTGATTCAAATGAGTATAGTTTAACCACGTTTCCCAATGTTTGAATTTTCGTTTTACAAAAACCTCTGCTCCGCAAGTACGACTTTCGCCTGTGGTACGCTCGTTGCTTAAGATATTCAAGAAACCAGAGGCAAAACTGGTTATATTTTTTAGTTGTTTATAATACCCCTCTACTTCAAAAAACCATTTACGATGTTTAAAAGTCCCACCAATGTTATAATGATCCCCTCTTACCGTTTCATAATCTTTTTGTGTCGCGCGCCAAACCAAGTTCTCTAAGGATAATGTATTAAACTCTGATTCCCGTATTTGTGTTACTGCTTGGGTTTGTCTATTGTATGAGAAATTCAACGAAAAATTTCCAAAAAATTTTTCACCATATATTCTAGGTTCTACTAAAAACCGTGATGAATTGTTATAATCTGTAGCTCTAAGTCCTAAGCTAATTTTATATTTCTTAGGTTTAAAGAAAGTATAATCCGCAAAACTACCTTGCGTTATCAATTGGTTACTATTATTATCTAATTGAATTTCAAACCCACTTTCTTCGGTTTCGAAAGCATAACGCACATTGTTTTGTGAGTAAAATGTTCCGAGAGTAATTTTTGTTTTTTCCTTTTGATATTGAATTGTAGTTTCTACGCCTAAGTCATTCACAAAGTTAGTTCGTGTACTTGATTTAAGCTCATCGTTAGTATCTTGAAAAAAAGCATAATCCAATAAGTATCTAGAATTATAAAGGTTAGCATTGTGACTCCATCGATCATTCCATTTACGTTTCCATTGCAAACTATACCCTACATTCTGTGTCACCAAATCATCTTGCTGAGTTTCTTCTTCATTCGTCTTCGAAAAATTTAGATCATTTTTACTTACCAAAACATTTGCTTGAATATGATCTTTTAAGCTTGGTTTTACATTTAACGTAAATGTAGCATCATAAAAGAAAAAATCATTTTCGTCTTCTTCTGCATCTTGTACATTAGAGTTTTGAAAAATTCGCTTTGATAGCTGATTATAAGTTGGAGAAGCCCATATATCTGTAAACGATCGTCTACCCGATACTGTTAAAGAAATTCTATTTCTAAGTAGAGGAATCTTCGCATTCATATCTGCATGTAATAAATTACTTCCTGCGCTTCCTGAAAACGTATTAGCAATGCTGTTAGCTGTTTTCATCTCGACCACCCCTCCAACACGATGACCAAACTCAGCGTTAACAGAATTCTTGTAAAAATCGACTTCGTCAATTACATTGGGATTGAAAGCAGATAGCATTCCAAAAAAATGACTTTGATTATAAGTCGTAATCCCATTCCAACGCACTAGGTTTTGATCTGGAGTCCCCCCGCGAACAAAGATTCTAGAGGCAGATTCGAAAGGGCTAATTACGCCTGGTACTTGCTGAATTGCCTGCATGATATCTGGTGTTGTTAAACCTGCAATCACTTTAAATTCTGACGGTTTAAAAACAATCTTTTCACTCTCTAATCTGAATCCTTTTGCTATATAATTTTTAACAACTACCTCTTCTAACTTTATTTCTTTGTTATAAACCGTAATAGTCAAACATTGAGGTTGAAACAACTCTTTAATAGAAATAGATCGTACCACAAAATTTCCTTGTTTAATCGTAATCACTTCATCGAAACGAACATTCTTTACTTCAAAAAAACCTTCTGGGGTTACCGAGACTATTTCTTCTCCCTTTAACAACGCTAAAGAAACATTATCTGGTACATTTTTAAACTGATCTTTAATATTTCCGCAAATCGTTACTAAATCATTTGGCTTTAGGGGTCGAATTGTGAACCTTAATGGTGATAATTTTTCGAATCGCAAATCGGTTTGCTTTTCTAGGCTTAGCAATAACGAAAACAAGTCATGCCCTTGGAAATCCAAAGGCATAATTTGCTTATCGATATGACGTTCTAAATAAGAAAACGAAATACCGAAATGCTTTTCTACTTTTGATAAGTATGTTTGAAGCTGCTGTTTTTCCTGACTCTGAATCGAAAACAAGGAAACAAAGAACAAGCAAAACAATATGCTTAACTTTTTTTTAAGCTGCATTTAAGGAATTGCTAATTACTCTTTGAAAATAATTATTTTGGAATTGCCCTCCAATTTATACCTTACATCGAGTGTTTTAAAAATCACTTTAACAGCTTCTTGCAGGTTCTTATTTGGAAAACTTCCTGTAAATATTTCCTTATTATCGATATGTTCTATTCCTTCGATTTCAACCTCATATTGACGTTTAAAAGCTTCTATTAGTTCTGAAACTTCTATTTTTCTAAAGTTAGATACTCCTTCATCTAGCCAAGAAGGCACTAAAGCATCGAATTCCCAAGCGTCAACTGCTGCATTTCGAACTTGCACTGCCATCCCTTTAGTGATTTCTTTATAAACACCTTCAGAGGTTACCCCGACACGGCCTTCGAAACATTTTACAATAAAAGTATCTCCTAAAGTATTCACGGTAAACTGGGTCCCTAAAACTTGTACCTTCCCTAATGTTGTATTTACAGTAAACTTTTGACCTTTGGTTACTTTAAAATAAGCTTCTCCTGTTAGATCTACGATTCGATCATTAGCCTTCCAATACTTTTTACTGAAAGAAACTCGTGAATCCCCATTTAATAATACCTCGGAATGGTCTGGCAACTTCAATGCTAATTGTTCTCCTGCAACACCCTGATGTATGGTATTTGTGGGAGTAAAAAATTTTGTTAATCCGAAAAGCAATACTATCGCGGCCGCCACCGTCATTGCATATTTCCAAATATTCTTTTTAGGTGTTTTATCTAATTGAATCACCCTTGAACGTGTCTTTTCTAACACATTATCAAATGCTTGCTGTTGATCGAAATCCGAAAAAGATAATTGATTACTCAGCTCCTTTATTTTAAGATAAGATGCGTAATCCGGATGTGCTTCGAATGCTTTAGCTTCCGCTTCGCTTAAATCGCCGCTTATCCATTTTGCAATGAATTCTTCTGAATTTATATCGTACTTGTTATTTGTCATAACACTGATTTTCTATTAAACGCTAACCTATTTCTTGTCCCTACCACTGATACAATTTATCAATGATAAATGATTTGTATTACTCTTTGCATTAAATATTTCCTAGATCTTGACGGACTCGTTTTAATGCTTTCCCCATTAATTTTTCAATAGCTTTTACCGATACACCAGATACTTCTGCAATTTCCCTGTAAGTCTTTTTCTCAATACGACTCAACAAAAAGACTTCTCGTTGCCGTTCAGGTAAACTTGCTATTACAGCTTTAAATTTATCCATAAACTCCTTCGATTCCATTTCGAATTCTGGAGTTTCATTCGTATACCCTTTACTGTAATCTGCTATAATATCGTGATGTCGAAATTTAACCTGTTCATGACGCTTAATACTAATCCCTAGGTTTACAGCAACGGTAAAAAGATAACTCTTTGCTTTTGTAAACTCTATCTTTTCACAGTTATTCCAAAGTTTTACAAAAGCTTCTTGTACTAAATCTTCTGCTTCATCTTTATTTCCAAATTTCGCAATTAAAAAATTCCGCAATCCCAAAGAGTGCTCCATAAAGAAACTCTGGAACGTATTTTCTTCGCAAATACTTTTATTTTGGATTACTTTCATACTAATAATTTCTAATTGTTACATCGACGAGCTATCAACTTTAAGTTTCATACAACCGCTCTTTTTTGATTTTTGTTGTACTATCTAAAAAAGAAACGAACAAAAACTTATTTCTGAGTCCAAAAGTAGAACAAAGATTCTTACAAAAAAACGGTAGGGATATCTACACCTTGCACGTTACCTATAGTGTAAGGCAATATTTATTGCTAAATTTACCCATTATGAAAATAGATTGGTCTACATATTTTTTTTCTAGAGTTATACTTCTAACCGTATTTTGTTGCGGTATTTTTGTTAGTTGCCTGGATGAGGAAGATGCTTTCGATGAACCACAAACATCTAATAAAACACCCGAACTTTTTGTTGACCTTGCTATCCCTGCGTTATTGGATACAGCCCAAAGTTGTTTAAGGTTAATTTACCCTATTCAAATAAAACCCAATAACAACAGTAGTGTTATTGTAATCATAAATAGTGAGGCTGATCTAGATGAGTTTCTTTTAAGACAATCTAAAGTTCTTAATGCACAAAGTATTGGGTTACCTCTACAAGTTGAAATTAATGGCAGTACAGAAACCATTAATACAACTTCGGAATACCAAAATATCATCCAACAATGCGAACTATTATCAAATAAAGATATTTTGAATTCGTTTAACAGTAATTGTTTTGCTATTCAATATCCGATTACTTTGATAGATGATAATTCTAATTTAATTGAAATAACTTCTAATGAAATTTTACTAAGCACGTTATTAACTTTAGATACATTTAATGTAAAATACCCTATCGCAGCGATAGATATATCTAATACCAAAGTTACCATTGCAACAGACTTCGAATTATTTACATTAGCAAAACCATGCTTGACAAACAATTGTGATACCGTTATAATAAATTTTAGAGAAACTTCTATTGGAAACACTTATACCTTTGTAACAGACGTTTTTGATGCAAATCAAAATAAAATTACATCTGAAAACATAGAATACCAATGGTATATTAACAACACTTTACAAGCTGGTCTTAACATGGCCGAATCAACATTCGATCTAAACGAAAATGGCAGTTACGATATCTGTGTACGCACTAAACTACCAAACTGTAACACTGTAAAAGAAACTTGTAGAATAGTGATTATCGAAAATCAAAATACAAGTAATTGTCCAAATATGAAGTTCTCATTTGCTAAAACCAATGATTTCATTTATACTTTTACCGTAGATCCAGATGTAGCTCCTTCCTACGAGTTTTTTTTATGGACTATCAATGATATCCCTGAACAAGAAACAGGAAGTGAAATGACCGGAGATTTTAGTAATAGAGGGCCTGGCGATTATACAATAACTGTAATGGGACTTAATGATAGTTGTATTGATAACAACGATTTTTTTAGTCAAACCATTACAGTTAGCTTTCAATAACTATTTGTCTTTTTAGTTTGTTACACAAAAATTGATACCTAAAAAATAATAGAATACTAGAAATAGTAAGTCCTATAAATAGTGCTATCCAAATACCAAAAGCCCCGTAATGAAATACTTCCGTAAATAAAATCATTAGTGGGAAACCTATTACCCAATACGAAACCAATAAAATAAGTGTTGGGGTATTTACATCTAGTAAACCTCGTAGAGTTCCCATTAGTGCTACTTGTAATCCATCGCTTAGTTGAAAAAGAGCTACAATTAATAACAAAGAGGCTGCTATAGTAATCACCTCAACATCATCAATATATAAAGTAGGTATCCAATAACGGGTAAAAACAAATAACACCCCAAAAAAGAATTGAATCGCAGAGGTCAATAATAAAATCGATCTCGAAATTCGAATCATATTCGGTATATCTTTTTTCCCCATTTGGTTTCCAACTCTAATAGTTGCTGTTACACTATAACCAATAGCAACCATAAATGTTAAAGAAGCAATATTTAAAGCTATTTGATTTGCAGCTTGTACATTGACACTTAGGCTACCTGCTACAAATACAGAAGTTGTAAAAAAACCAAACTCAAATAATTTCTGAAGCGCAATAGGAAAACCTAACTTAGATAATTGTTTTACCTGAACCCAATCGAAAATCTTAACCCTATCCCAACTGATAAAACCCGATAACTCTTTTTTCTTTTTTATAAAAACATAAAGAGTTACAAACATCACAATACGTGCAATCAATGTTCCTACTCCGGCACCTGTTACTCCCATTTCTGGAGCTCCCCATTTTCCGAAAATTAAAATGTAATTAAAAAAAATATTGAGCACATTACCTATCATCGTAGCATTCATCGACAATTTGGTAAGAGACATACCATCAGAAAAATTCTTTGCTCCCATATAAAGAGCCAATGGAATCATCGACACTGCAATCACACTTAAATAAGGTGTTGCTATTGCAACCACTTCTGTAGGTTGATTGAAATCGTGAATAAAAAGTTGAATGAATTTTATAAGTCCAAAAAGTAAAACACTAATAACCCCACAGAGTAGTAATCCATAAGTTGCTACTTTACTTCCGTTTTCTGCATTATTTTCTCCCTGAGATTTCGCTATTAATGGAACAATACTCATCGAAAAACCAAGGACAATAGACATTACCAAAAAGAAAATTCCATTACCTAGTGAAACTGCTGCAAGAGATGGAGCACCGAGTTTTCCTACCATCAGATTGTCAACAATACCTACTGCAACCTGCCCCACCTGACCTATAATTACAGGAAGTGCCAACTTTGTATTGGTCAAAAATTCTTTGGTGTATTGTTTCAATTTTTTTTTAGGGCGAAGGTAATGTGATTTAAGAATACACCTTATCTAAAACTATAAATATTTATCTGGTGCTACTTCCCATTCCATCATTTCTTGGAATTTAGATAACGTTTTAGGTTGAACACTTAGCTTTAAAGTATCTACTTCATCCTCTTCTTCAGAAATATTTCCAGTGGTGACAATTATATTTTTCTTTTTAAAGTTGTAAATATTCCCTTCAAAATCACCAGTAGCACTTTGTACACTATTAACCCTTGCTCTATTTATTATCATTTTCCCCTTAGCATATTCAAATGAATAAGAAATATTAGATCTTGTGAATTGATAATAAATAATCAAATTATTATTTCGGATTGAGAGTTCCGGTTGAATATAGGAAGCCATGCCCCCCTCATCTCCTCGTGCAATAAATTTATTGTTCTGAATAAAAACCTTATAACTAATTTCATCCCCAAGTAATACTAATAAAACCCTTGGTTTATTCTTCAACAGTTTACATCCCGAACATCTTTTTTCAAAAACGCTATCTCTTGTTTCCAATACCAACGTTAAGTCTCTGTGCTCATCCAAATTTAAATCTCCAGAAGCTTTAGATAAGATATTCCAATTCGGATTGTTCTGAACATCACTAAAAGTTTGACTCATAAAATTTGGAAACGAAAAAACTCCTTTTTGTGAAAAGGAAGAAAAACTTAGAACTAAAAGAAACAAGATAAAAAGGGTGTCTTTTTCTTTATTCATCATTCAATTCCTTCAAATAGCTCAATAAATTACTTTTAGTTTCAGTATCTAATTCTGGCTCATCGATATCTTCGAAAGTATCTAATTTTTCGAAAATAGTTTTTGCTACAAGGTATCTCGCCATAGGCTTCGAATCGGCAGGAATCACATACCATGGTGCATTTTGTGTAGAAGTTTCCTGAATCGCCTTTTCGTAACATACTTGGTATTCATCCCATAGTTTACGTTCTTTAAGGTCACTTGCCGAAAACTTCCAGTTCTTATCTTCCTTTTCTATACGACGAATTAGACGACGTTTTTGTTCATCCTTAGATAAATTCAGAAAAAATTTAAAAATAACCGTTCCGTTATCAGTTAAGTGTTTTTCGAAATTTCGAATTTGTTCGTAACGTTCCTTCCAAAAAGCTTCGTCTATATCATCGACACTTTCTATAAAAGGAATATTTTCTCCTAAAATATATTCTGGATGCACCTTTGTCACTAATACATTCTCGTAATGAGTTCTATTAAAAACACCAAATTTCCCTCTCGGAGGTAACGCAATATAATGTCTCCAAAGATAATCTTGCTTTAACTCTGTCTCTGTAGGTACCTTGAAACTATGTACTTGGACACCTCGCATATTGAATTCCTTAAAAACTTCACGAATTAGACTATCTTTCCCAGCCGTATCCATCCCTTGCAGACAAATTAAGACAGAATATTTACCATGGGCATACATAATGTCTTGAAGCTTACTTAATTTTCTTCTTACTTTTTTAAGTGCATCTTTTGCTTCGTCGTCCGTTAATTCGTTCAATAAAGTTATCGATTCTTTTATATTAAAATTACTGTTAGCTATTGGTTGATACATGTATTTGGTTTTTATCTAAAATCTTCTAGCACGCCTGGCTTTTAATTGGGGTAGTTCGTAATTAATTCCTGTAGAAAAAGTTACGAAATAATCTCCTAAAGTATTTACATTAAATTCTGTTACCCAATGTGTCCAAGAGTTTAACTGAAGCATTCCTCGAACTTTGAATAATGCTGACAAGTGTAAATCTCCTTGTGAAAAATTAAAAAAAGCATTGTCTAAAGCTTCCTTATCGAGCTCTATTTTAGCTAGAGATAAACCAACACCACCTGTCAAAATAAAACGTTGCCTTTTAAAGTTATTAATAATTAAGTTGACACTAGAAGCCCCTTGGTAATAGGTCTCCTTTCCGAAAACATTCATCACAGAAAGTTCGTTTACAAAAGTGGTATAACAATTCGTTGCGTAATTCAACTGAATTGTCCCCCCTACGAACTCTAAATCTTTAAAAGGTGCTGCTACTAATCCTCCAATCACCCAATTTTGGGGGTTATGCTGTGCTAACGCTGTTTCTATCGATAATAGAGACAGCAACAAAAATAAAGTCTTTTTCATTATTTATTGGCAAAGCCAAAGGGTATAATACCTCAAGGATTGACTTGAAATTAAAATATTATTTCTTAAAACTACCTCGTGGGATTTCCCTAAGGTAGTTTACTTTGATGCAAAAGTTTTCACATCTTTTTCGCTCACTTCGTCTTCACCTAAAATTAAAAGACGTTCTACTACATTTCTTAATTCTCTAATATTCCCTGTCCAATCATACTGTTGCAATAATTCTACTGCCTTTTTACTAAATGTCTTTGGTGTAGTACCATGGGCGGCTGCGATTTTCTTAGAAAAATGTGCTACCAACAACGGAATATCTTCACGGCGATCGTTCAATGCTGGTACTTTAATTAAAATAACAGCCAAACGATGATATAAATCTTCTCTGAACTTTTTGTCTGCAATTTCCTTTTTCAAATCCTTATTCGTTGCTGCCACTACACGTACATCAACCTTAATATCTTTATCACTACCTACTCGTTGTACCTTGCTCTCTTGAAGCGCACGAAGTACCTTGGCTTGAGCAGAAAGACTCATATCTCCAATCTCATCTAAGAAAATAGTTCCTTTATTTGCTGCTTCGAATTTACCCGCACGATCTTTATTGGCAGAAGTAAAAGCTCCTTTCACATGACCAAAAAGTTCACTTTCGATTAATTCTGATGGAATTGCAGCACAGTTAACCTCGATAAATGGTCCTTTAGAACGTTCACTCTTTTCGTGTACCCAATGTGCTACAAGCTCTTTTCCTGTTCCATTCGAACCTGTAATCAAAACCCTAGCCTCTGTCGGAGCTACCTTTTCTACCATTTCTTTGATATCAGAAATCGCTTGTGAATCACCTACAATCTCGTAATTCTTAGAAACCTTTTTCTTCAAACGTTTATTTTCGACCATCAAATTCTTACGATCTAACGCATTTCGAACCGTATTCAATAAACGATTTAAATCTGGTGGTTTAGAAATATAGTCAAAAGCCCCCAATCGCATAGTTTGTACTGCTGTTTCTAGTTCCCCATGGCCCGAAATCATAATAACGGGAATCTCTGGTTTTATTTTTCGAACAGCTTCTAGTACTTCTACTCCATCCATTTTGGGCATTTTAATATCCGAAATAATAAGATCGAAATCCTCTTTTTTCACCAATTCTACACCAGCCAATCCATCTTCGGCTTCAAAAATCTGATAGGCATCGTTTTCCTCTGAAAGGATCTTACTTAGTACTCGGCGGATCGCCGATTCATCTTCTATTATTAAAATTCTTGCCATTAACTACTGATTAAGGTGAACTACACGTTGTGGGAATGGTATTTCGATATTATTCTCTCTAAAAACTCTATCGATCTCAAAACGAATTTCGCTTTTATATATATGGGCTTCCATACTTTTACGTACTCCAAAGACAACTTTAAAATCTAAAGAACTATCTCCAAAATTATCGAAAAGTACTATAGGTTTCGGATCCATCACTATTTTACTATGATTTTTCACGACTTGCAATAATAATTGTTTTACTTTTTCTGTATCACTTCCGTAGGCTACCCCCACGGATACCGAAAATTTAACCACTTTACTATTCTGAGTCCAGTTATTCAGCGGACTTGTCAAATACTTGTGATTAGGAATCACTAAGACTTTATTTTCAACGGTGATAGCCCTAGTAGTCCTCAATTTAATATTTTCGACTTTGGCTATTTCGTTATCAAACTCAATTACATCTCCTACTTTTAAAGTCTGGTCTAAAAGCATAAAAATCCCCGAAAGAATATCCTGAAAAAATGTCTGCAACGCTAAACCTACACCAACTAAAAGTGCAGCTGATGCTGTTAAAACAGGGGTAATATTAATTCCGACACTTTGACAAACTTCTAAAATTACAATTGCGTATATAATATACTTCGCAAACGAAAACAAGGATTTAAACTTTATCGTATGCTCTTCCGTTAACCTTTTTGTAATCAATCTAGTAAAAACACGAAGGACTCGAGAGGTTAACCAAAATGTAAAAACAATAATTAAAATTCCAAAAATGCTGATACGAAAATGCTCTCCTATATGAAATGTGTGCATAAAAAAATCTACAATTACATATAGCCCTGAATCGTCCAGGTCTTCAAAAATTTTCCTTAAGAATGAAGATTCTACCAAAAGAAGAAAGAAAAACATAGCAGATAGCCTTTAATATTCTTACTCAGCTAATATAAATTTAAAAAACCAGTTGTTAAATCGCTTATAAAAATATTTCTATCGAAAAGAAGACTCTTTACATTTGTTAAAAATCGTTGTGAATGAAGTTTTTAATTACAGGTGCCACAGGTTTAGTCGGTTCGGAGATTTCTAAAATTTGTAGGAATAAAGGAATCACTGTCCACTATCTAACCACTTCTGCCAATAAAATTGAAAATACAAAATTTAAAAAAGGCTTTCTATGGAATCCTTCTAAGGGCGAAATAGACATTACAGCCTTCGAAGGGGTTTCGAAAATTATACATCTAGCGGGTGCTACTGTAGCTAAAAAATGGACCGCTGATTATAAAAAAGAAATCTTAGATAGTCGAATTTATACAACAAAACTGCTTTTCGATAGTCTTTACAAAATAAAGCATTCGGTAAATCAAATAGTTTCTGCAAGTGCTATCGGCATTTACCCTAGCTCTTTTACAACCTACTATATGGAATCTAACGAGGAAAAAAGCAATGAATTTTTAGGAGAAGTGGTTCAAAAATGGGAAAAAGAGGTAGAGGCTTTTTCTGCACTGAATGTTAAAGTTTCTAAAGTCCGAATTGGATTAGTATTATCTAATAAAGGTGGTGCTCTACCTCAAATGACTGCTCCCGTAAAATTTGGAGCAGGAAGTGCTTTTGGGTCGGGAAAACAATGGCAAAGTTGGATTCATATTGAGGATTTAGCACAAATGTTTCTTTTTATCACTGAGCAAAACCTAAAAGGTACTTTTAATGGGGTTGCACCAGATGCTGTTTCTCAAAACAAACTGATCAAACAAATTGGTAAAACGATCAACCGACCAACTTTCTTACCCAATATTCCTTCTTTTATGTTGAATCTAATGTTTGGTGAAATGGGAAGCATTTTATTAGAAAGTCAACGTGTGTGTTCTGGAAAGATTCGAGAACATAATTTTGAATTCAAATACCCTAAAATCGAAATTGCACTAAACGATTTATTAAACAACTAATAATAATGCCATTTCGTAATTGAATTTACAGAATTAAAAAGCGCCTTTTAAAATTTTACTTCAACATAAAAAACTACTGTAGCTACTACTATGCTATTTTTTTATGATTTGTAAAATTCCAAAAATCATCTTTTTCTTTTAAGGTAAATTCAAATAAGAACTGGTATAATATCGAATATAACAGAAAACAAAAAAGCCCGCGATTGCGGGCTTTTTCAATTATAGAGCTAACTATAAATTATTTTTTAGCAACAACATTTACTTTGATACCTACATTATCTTTAATTAAGTAATCTCCTAATTTAGCTGCATCAGCAAATTTACCTGAGTTATGCTTAATATTAAATTCTGTTCTATCGATAGTAAACTCATCAGATGTAATTGTTGCTACTCCATTAGCAATAGAAACTACAGCTGGGAATTCAATATTTTTCTTAACATCTTTAATTTTTAAGTTTCCTGCAATAACAGATTTACCTGCTACTTCTTTTACACTCGTAATTTCGAAACCTGCACTTGGGTATTTAGTTACTTCGAAGAAATCTTCGTTTTTTAAGTGCTGATTTAATTTTTCTAAACCTTTAGAAGCATCGACATCTGTAGCTGTAATGGTATTAATATCAAACACAAAAGTTCCCCCTACTAACTTTCCTCCTTTGATATTTAACACTCCATTAGATGTATTTATAGTTCCTTGGTGACCTCCAACTATTTTTTTGGCATCCCAAGTGATAAACGTTTTTGTGTTATCCGCTGTATAGACTTCTGATACTACAGGCACTGTTGCAACTGGCTTTACTTCTTCTGTAACCGTCTTATCTTTTTTCTTACATGCCACAATAGATAAAGTTGCTGCCAATAGAGCAAATGATTTTAATGTGATTTTTTTCATGAGTCTGTGTTTTTTTAGATATTTAAATATTTCTCAAAAATATAAGTTTTACATTACGATTATCTTAAATATCTATTAAATATCAGAAGTCAAAAGTTGAAATACTAAAAATCGAATGTTAATTTTTTATGGTTTTAGAAATTCGATAAAAGATATTAAAACCTAAATACATTTACCTAAACTATAGACGTGCTCTTCGTCTTTTCCCTGCTATATCCCGAACTAAAACTTACAATTTATGCTCAAATTTTAAATATCTAAAACTAATATTCCCTGTCATCTTGACACAAATTACCTTTTGGCAGTACTTTTGTCTATTCTAATATGTTTTTCAAAAAGAAACAAATGAGTACGAAAGAACAACAAGAAGATATTACCACAAACCAAGCAGAAGAGACTAACTCGAATGCAGAAGGAACAAATACTACTGAAAAAGTAGAAGAAAAGGACGAATTAACCCTTGCTCAAGAAGCCCTTCAGATAGAAAAAGATAAGTTTTTAAGGCTTTTTGCTGAGTTTGAAAACTACAAAAAACGAACCTCTAAAGAGCGTATTGAATTATTCAAGACTGCAGGACAAGAAGTGCTTCAAGCGATGTTACCTGTTTTAGATGATTTCGATAGAGCTCAAAAGGAAATTCAAAAATCTGAAGACGCTGCGTTGAAAGAAGGAATAGATTTAATTCATAATAAACTAAAAGAGACTTTGAAATCTAAAGGTTTAGAATTGGTCGAAGTAAATGCAGGTGATGTATTCGATGCTGATAAACACGAAGCTATTACACAAATACCAGCACCAACCGAAGATTTAAAAGGAAAAATTGTTGATGTGATCGAAAAAGGATATAAACTTGGAGAGAAAACAATTCGTTATCCTAAAGTAGTTACTGGTAACTAATACAATTTCCGTCACCCTGAATTTATTTCAGGGTCTCATTATTTTTCATAAAATAGTTTAATGAGATGCTGAAATAAATTCAGCATGACGCCAATGACAAGATATTATGAAAGAAGATTTTTACGACATACTTGGAGTCAGCAAAGGTGCTTCTGCTGCAGAAATAAAGAAAGCCTACCGTAAAAAAGCGGTTCAATATCACCCTGACAAAAATCCTGGTGACAAAACGGCCGAAGAAAACTTTAAAAAAGCTGCGGAGGCTTATGAAATTCTAAGTGACCCTGATAAAAAAGCACGTTACGACCAATATGGACACCAAGCCTTTGAAAATGGCGGTGGCGGAGGAGGCTTCGGTGGTATGAATATGGATGACATATTCAGCCAATTCGGAGATATCTTTGGCGGTGGTGGTTTTGGTGGCTTCGGCGGCCGTGGTGGCGCTAGACGTGTAAAAGGAAGTAATCTTCGCATTCGCGTAAAACTTACTTTGGAAGAAATCGCTAATGGTGTAGAGAAAAAGATAAAAGTTAAACGTAAACTGCAAGCTAAGGGTACTACTTATAAAACGTGTGGCACATGTAACGGTACAGGTCAAATTCTTAAAGTAACCAATACTATTCTAGGACGTATGCAAACTGCTGCTCCTTGTAACACTTGTGGTGGTTCGGGACAAATGATCGATCATAAACCTTCAGGGGCAGACTCACAAGGTTTAATTAACGAAGAAGAAACTGTAAGTATCCAAATCCCAGCAGGGGTTCAGGATGGTATGCAATTAAAAGTTACCGGAAAAGGTAACGAAGCACCAGGTAATGGAATTGCAGGAGATCTTTTAGTAGCTATCGAAGAATTAGAACACGAAAATCTACAAAGAGAAGGAGACAACTTACACTACGACTTATACATTAGTTTCTCTGAAGCTGTATTAGGTGCTTCTAAAGAAATTGATACCGTTTCCGGAAAGGTTCGTATTAAAGTAGAGGAAGGTGTGCAAAGTGGTAAAATCTTACGTTTAAGAGGAAAAGGAATTCCTAGTATTAATGGTTATGGTACAGGAGATTTATTAGTTCATGTAAATGTTTGGACACCACAAACACTGACAAAAGAACAAAAACAGTTCTTCGAAAACATGAAAGAAGATACACATTTCACTCCTAACCCAGAAAAATCAGATAAATCCTTTTTTGATAAAGTAAAAGATATGTTTAGTTAACAAAAGTTCCCAATTGGGAACTTTTTTGCTTTAGGCTATAAGCTATATGTATTAGCATGTTAAATTTTTGTAGGTTATAGCAAATTTCTAAAAGCCTCAATTAATGAAATTAAAATTTATCGATACAAATAGCACTTTTTACCCGCAAGCTGTTGCTATTCGTATCGATTCTTTTTTTATAGGCCTACCTAATGCCATAGAATTAATAAATGATGTCTATGAAAAAAAGGCAATTCACATTATTTATTTAGAAGAAGAAAATATCCTAGGTACCGGTCGACTTCATTTAAAGAATGATAAAGCTATTATTTCTCAAATGGCGATTCACAAAGGCTATAGAAAACAAGGCATCGGAAGTTCTATTCTCCAAGCCCTAATCAAAAAAGCTGAAACACTACAAGTTTCTAAAATTGAACTCTCTGCACGAGAAACCGCTTTAGAGTTCTATAAGAAATATGGTTTTGAAACTTTTGGCGAATTATATCCATCAAAAAAAACAGGAATTATTCATCAGAAAATGAAAAAATTACTACAGTAACTTTTTCGCTGCCAGCTACGAGTCATCGGCTGCTAGCTTTATGTTGCAACTTATAAGTCCAAAACTGATAGCTCGAAGCCCATAGCCCAAAACAAAGCTTTGGTAAAAAAACAGCGAGTCTATAAGCTGGATTCTGTATAACGAAACAAATTCGAAATCCTTATCATTTATCTACGAAAAACATTGCTGCATTCCTGTAACCGCCTACCCTCCGACTCGGGCGCAAAACCCTCGAATGTCGGTATACATGACGTTGCACCGCATAGAGTTTACCTGATTTCACTACAGCATT
>CALFUO010000006.1 GCA_937929895.1 uncultured Aquimarina sp. | reverse complement strand
TTACCAACAATAGCCCGAAAGTGGGTAAGGGAACTAATGTCTTAATCTAACTAAAGGAGAAACAATAAACCATTTCGATTACCAAAACTGGTAGTGCCAAAGGGAAATGCAAAGCAAAAAAATTGCTTGCGGATTTTAGGTTATACATAATTAGTGTTAAAATGACACATATCATCGACATATTGAAGCGTATGATTTTTATTCTATACAAAACTACACGGAAAGCTGTATTTTTGCAGTATGATAGAAGACAAGCATCAGCAACGTACTCCACTTTCTAATTTAGGAGAATTTGGACTAATAGATCATTTAACACAACATTTCGAAATAAAACACCAAAGTACCGTAAAGGGGATTGGTGATGATGCTGCTGTTGTCGATTTCGAAGACAATCAATGTGTGATTACGACAGATCTATTAGTTGAAGGAGTACACTTCGATCTATCGTACGCTCCTCTGAAGCATTTAGGATACAAATCTGTTATGGTAAACCTTTCTGATGTATATGCCATGAATGCGACCCCGAAACAAATTACGGTATCTATCGCCGTAAGCAATCGCTTTCCTCTAGAAGCTTTAGAAGAATTATATGCTGGTATTAATACTGCAGCTAAATTTTACAATATAGATGTTATTGGTGGTGACACAACTTCCTCTCAAAAAGGATTACTTATAAGTATTACCGCTTTAGGCCATGCTAAAAAAGAAGATTTGGTATATAGGGATGGTGCCAAAGATAATGATCTTGTAGTGTTAAGCGGTGATATTGGTGCGGCTTACTTAGGTCTCCAAGTATTAGAAAGAGAAAACGAAGTTTTTAAAGTAAACCCGAACAATCAGCCAGATTTAAGTATGTATACATATTTGGTTGAAAGACAACTAAAGCCAGAAGCACGTAGAGACGTTATCAAGCTACTAAACGATCTTGATGTAAAACCTACTAGCATGATCGATGTAAGCGACGGCTTGTCTTCCGAAATCATTCACTTGTGTAAATCTTCCGATGTAGGAGCAACAATTTACGAAGACAAAATTCCTTTAGATCCTACTGTTATTTCAACTTGTGAAGAATTCGAATTAGATAGTACAACTATTGCTATGAGTGGCGGAGAAGATTATGAATTACTTTTCACCATACAACAAGAAGATTATACTAAAATCAAAGCTAACCCAAGCCTTACCGTAATTGGGCATATTACTCCTAAAAACAACGGAATCTACCTAGTTACCCGCGGAGATACCAAAGTTGAAATTAAAGCACGTGGATGGAATAGCTTGAGTGAAGAGTAATAAAGCAATTCAAAACTGAAAAGTCTTGAAGAATCACTTTCTTCAAATTACCGTCACACTCGGCTGACTGATAAGGAAGGGAAGAGTGTCTCCTCACTAAGCATCAGAAATTATCTTTTATTGAATGTTTAAATTCCATTATTGATGGGGACTCCACTACAATTGCTATCGAAATTCAAGGAGTAGCGTATAATGTGAAGATTTATAGAACAAAAAAACCAAAAGCAATATTCTCTGGTTTACTTGTGCTAAATCGAAATATAATACGAGTACTCCTAACCCTAAACTTGTTTCAGGGTTCATTTTGTTTAAGGATAGATGAGATGCTGAAATAAATTCAGCATGACGCCATTGATAATATGGCATATACAATTATGCAGGCATTCTCAAGTTTTTTTGCTTATTCGAAGTACGGCGTTGCACTAAAGTTTCGACACTTTTATGAATTTGCTTTAATTCGTCAGTTAATGGAACAATGTTACCATTCGTATTTACAGCAACTTCTTTACCGCAACACTCGCATTTATATTCTTTAATATGCTGCGTAATATGCTTTTGTACTTTGTAACGATGACCTAAGACAGAACAGATCATCTTAGAAACAGAATGTTGGTTAGTTAATGACATGGGGAATGATAGTTTGTTGTTCTTTAAAGTTATAAAGAAAAAATGAAAAAACAACCTTTAGTCGTATTATTTATGCATTTCAGCGCAAATAAATACTTAAGTATTTTTATGTCAACCACTTATCTCCTGCTAAAACTATCTTTTACCTATCACAAAGCCATCAAATTGCACCCTCGAATGTCACTATTATCGAATCTTCCGATCACCTCAAAACAATTATTCGGAAGTATTTTACCTAAATCTTGAGTGGCAATAAAGCTACACGAGTTGTAATTTGCTAGATCTATTATATTTAGACCACCTGTTGTTGTACTATTTAAAAGTTGTAACGGATTTTCGGTATCTCTGGCCATAACTTTCATCCAGGGTGGAGTTTCGAAAATGCCTTGTCCTTTGCTGTAACCTTGAGACAACAACTCGGTCATCCCATATTCACTGTGGATTTCCGTAACTCCAAAACCCTTTTGTAGTATATAATGTAATTCGTTTCGGGTAACCTCTTTCCTTCTCCCTTTCATTCCCCCTGTTTCCATTACAATGGTATTTTCTAAGTTGAAAGCATAGTTTTCAACCAAATCTAGCAATGCGAAAGAAACCCCTATTAACAACACTTTTTGCCCAGATTGATCTAATTTCATTAAAGTCTCACTAAGTTCTTTATGGTTACTTAAATAAAAGCCGCTTTTAGAATGATTTGAACGCTCTATCAAGTCATTGACCATATATATCAGAGAAGAGCCATCTCGCTCGAGATATGAGGGCAATAATGCTAAGACACAATACTCTTGTATATCTCCGTAGAAATACGAAAACCCTTGTCTATAACTTTCTTCGTAAACCGAAATATCTGTTACATAGTGCTTACTCGTTATAGCTCCCGTAGTCCCACTACTGGTAAAGATTGCTTCTACTGGATTAATAGAACTTACCACTTTGTCCTTTTTAAAGAATTCTATAGGTAAAAATGGAATATCAGAAATTTCTTTTACACCCTTGGGGGATTTCCCGAGTAGATTACAATAACGTTGGTATACTTTATTGTTTTGGTATTGGTGTTTGAAAATATTCATAGCTATCGATGGAAACTCGTCGCTTGTACGTATCTCAAAAACATTCAAATCTCTATTATTCATCTTATCAACCAATTGTGTAAACAAAAATAAATATTGCAAATATCTTACAAGCCTCTTATTATGTAAGAATCATGAGAAATATTGTAAGAATTTTGTTTTCAAACAATTAAATAGAACTGGTTAACGATAAGTTTACATTCCCTGTTGCTAATTAACTTTTTATTAAAAAAAAACAGCATTTAACTTCAAACTACACCTGTTTATTTGCATCAAAATCTAAATAGATAAAAAAAATGAAAAATTTATTTCTTTCTGCTTTAGCTATTGCTACTATCGCTTTCACATCTTGTGATTCTGATGATCAAGCAACGATCGTTCAAACTAATACTACTACAGATGATTCTAACGTAGTTGTTACTGGAGAAATCGCTGGTAAAGTAACTTGGTCTGCTGACAAAATTTACCAATTAAGAAGAAGAGTTGTTGTAGTTGACGGAGGTGAATTAACAATTGAAGCAGGTACAATCATCAAAGCTGAAAAAGGAACTGGATCTTTAGCTTCTACTTTAATTGTTGCTAGAGGAGGGAAAATTTTTGCTAACGGTACGAAAGATGCTCCAATCATCATGACAACTGTAGAAGATAATATCGAAATAGGACAAGTTGCAGGTACTAATTTAGATGAGAATGACAGAGGTTTCTGGGGAGGATTATTAATCCTAGGAAAAGCTCCTTGCTCATTCAAACAAAATGTTACAGAATTACAAATCGAAGGTATTCCTGTATCTGACACAAATGGTTTATACGGAGGAAATATCGCAGATGACAACTCTGGTGTAATCAAATATGTATCTATCCGTCATGGTGGTGCTGAGATCGGTGAAGGAAACGAAATCAACGGTTTAACTTTAGGTGGTGTAGGTTCTGGTACAGTTATCAATCACGTAGAAGTTGTTGGAAACGTAGATGACGGTGTCGAATTCTTTGGAGGAACTGTTAATGCTTCTAACTTAATTGTTTGGGGTCAAGGAGATGATGCTTTAGATATTGACCAAGCGTATTCTGGTACTATCAAAAATGCTGTAGTTGTTTTAGGAGCTGCTTCTGATCATGCTTTAGAAATTGACGGTCCAGAAGGAAACGCAACAGGATCTTTCACTATCGATGGAGCTACATTATATGGCAATACTGAAACTGAAAAAGGAGAAATTGCTGATTACCGCTCTGATGCTACTGGTTTAACTAAGAACATACGTGTTTTAGATTTTAAAGATAACTCAGATGTAGAATTAGATAACAATGGAGTTGCACAAAACTTTATCGATAAAAAATTAAGTTTCGAAAATTGGAATGTGGCTAATACTGTATTCGTAGAGAAAGTTAAAAAAGATGAAAATGACGTAGCTGTAGAAAGTACAATTATCACTCCAGACTTCACAGAACAAGCTAAAGATTGGACTAACGATACTGCGACTGGTGCTGACACTAGTGTATTCGGATGGTCTTTAACAGGAATTAATAACAATGCACTTTTAGCAAAATAATATCGATTATATATATCCTTAAAATAAGGATATATTAATATTAAGATAACATCCTCGTAGTTTTTACACGAGGATGTTTCTCTATTTTTGCCCCGAAATTTTCAATAATCATTAGAAATGAAAAAATGCTTTTTTTACACTCTTATCTGTTTTACAATGGGGGTGTTTGCACAAACTGGTACCATTAGTGGTATTGTATCAGATAATGCTTTAAATGATGTTTTACCCTTTGTTAACGTTTCTATAGGAGGGACAACAGCTGGAACAACAACAGACTTTGACGGAAAGTATTCCCTTGAAGTCGCTCCTGGAACATACAATGTTTTTTTTACCTTCATAGGATATCAGACGGTTAAAATATCAGATATCGTTGTACAGGAAGGAAAAGAGACATTCGTAAACGCTGATATGAAAGAAGCCTCTAGCTCCTTAAAAGAGGTTATAATTACTACAACTTTAAGACAGAATAACGAAAAAGCCATAACTAAACTTCAGAAAAAATCTTCTTCTGTTTTAGACGGTTTATCGTCTCAAAGTATTAAAACTTCTGGTGCTAGTAATGCTGCGGCTGCAGTAAAACAAGTTCCCGGAGTGTCTATACAAGGAGGTAAATATGTTTACGTTCGTGGTCTTGGGGATCGTTATACAAAAACAACTTTAAACAGCTTAGATGTTCCTGGTTTGGATCCTGATAGAAACGCTTTACAAGTTGATATTTTTCCTTCGAATTTATTAGAGAACCTAGTAGTATACAAAAGCGCTTCAGCAAACTTACCTGCAGACTTCACTGGTGGAGTTGTAGATATTACTTTGAAAGACTTTTCTTCTAAACCAGAATATACAGTTTCTGCAGGAGTTGGTTTTAACTTTGACCAACATCTACAAGACAACTCTCTTTCATTCGACAGAAACGTACAAGATCATTTAGGATTTGGAATATACAACAATAGAAATGTACCCCTTCCTAGAGGAGTTGATATTCCTGGGGCTAACGCAAATTTCCAAAGACAACTAGTTGGAGTATTTGACCCTCAACTACGAGCTAGTAACGCAACAAGCTCACCAAATTTTAACATTGGTATTACAGCAAGTAATGGTTATGATCTTAAAAACGGTAATCAATTAGGATATCAAGCCAATCTTAACTACAAGAGCGATACAGACTTTTACCAAGATGCAGAAGACGGTATCTGGGGGTTTTCTAGAGAAACTGGTGAAGGTGGACTAGGTATCGAGCGTGTAACTAGAGGTAGAAGATGGGAAAACAATACTCTATTAACAGGTTTGTTAGGTTTAACCTACAAAACAGATAAGTCGAAATATAAATTCAGTGCTTTACATATCCAAAATGGTATTTCTCGTGCTGCACGTTTAGATCGTGTTTTTTCTGAATCTGGTACTCCCGGAGACGCATTAATTGATATTCAAGTAGACGGTATTGAATATACTGAAAAATCGCTAACTAACATATTCGTTGGAAGTAAGCACAGATTAAGTGATAGATTTGAATTAGACTGGAAACTAGGATATACTTCATCAAAACTTAACGACTTGGATCACAGAGTTACTCCTTTAAGAAATGATGATGGAATCTATACAGTATCGGTTAGTGACTCTGGTTCTCCTATTAGAATTTGGAGATTTTTAGACGAGAAAAACCTTACTGGACGTGTAGATTGGCTTTATAAATATAGTTTAGCCAACGAGCCATCAAAGTTAAAAGGAGGAATATATCAAGTTTACAAAAATCGTGACTTCTCAATTGATGATTATAGACTTATTGTTCTAGGAGATAATAACCCAGCGATTCCTCAAGGTGACCCTAATTTCTTATTAACAAATCAGAATATTATCGATGCTGATGGTAATGGTACTGCTATACAACCAGGAGACTTATTCGAGCCTGCAAATGCTTTTGAAGCATCTCAAAGAACTTCGGCTGGTTATATTTCAACTGAGAATAAATTCGGATTCCTAAAAACAGTTTTAGGTCTTAGGGCAGAGTTATTTCAAATTCATTATACAGGAACAGATAACCAACAAAGTGTTATTTTAAATGATGAAAGAATTGTTAACGAATCTGATTTATTCCCTTCTGTTAACTTAATAGCAGAAGTTAATGAGAAAATTAATGTAAGAGGTTCTTATTCTAGAACGGCTGCTAGACCTACATTCAAAGAATCTGCTATATCATCTATTGCAGATCCAACTACAGGTAGAGTATACACGGGTGCATTAGCTTTTGGTAGAAGGTTAGAATCTACAATTATCGATAATATAGATGCACGTGTTGAGTATTTTGGAGAAAAAGGAGATGTATTCTCTGTTAGTGGTTTCCACAAAATATTAGATAAGCCATTAGAGCAGACTTTTGCTAAAGAAGCTTTTGGTCAAATTACAACAAGTAACCTAAACGGTGAAGCTACCGTAAATGGTGTAGAATTCGAAGCTAAGAAGAACCTTGGATTCATTACTCAGGGATTAGAAAACTTAAGAATTAGATTTAACTATACCTTTATCGAATCTAGCCTTGTACCTACAGATGACGAAAAACTAGCTAGAGGAAACGACGATAATAGACCATTACAAGGTCAGTCGCCTTTCCTAGTAAATGGTGGTTTAGAATATACACATAGCGATAGTGGTTTCACTGGAAGCCTTAGTTACAATGTACAAGGTCGTACCTTAGAACTTGTTGCTTCGAGCACTAACCCTGATGTATATACAAAACCTTTCAATAGTTTAAACCTTAATTTAAACAAAAAATTAGGAAGTCATCATACTGTTAACTTGAAAGCGGATAACATTTTAAATTCTGTTAGAGAAAGTGTTTACGTTTCTGATTTCACAGAAGAAGAACCTATATACTCTAGAAGAAAACCAGGAACTACAGTCTCTTTAGGATACACTTACAAGTTCTAATAATATTTAGATTTTTTTTATAAAGTAAAAAAAGCTGTCTCTTTAAGTAGAGGCAGCTTTTTCTAGTTTACCCCCCCCTACAATGTGAAGATTTATGAGATAGAAGACTCCACAACTTTGGGCTCATTTCTGATTATACATTAGCACATATAAGAGATGTGGTCTGGTTTTGATTTAGAAAAAAGTTCACCTATTTGGCAGAGCAATTTCATTTAAAAAATAAAAACAGAAAGAGCCTAAAGGCCCATTTTGACAGAAATAACAGAGAAAAATACTAGCTTTTAAATAATACAATAACCTTCTACAACAATCTTAAATTAATTATTGAATAAAACTTATTACAAGAGTTGCAAATTATGTTTAGGTTTACACCGTGATGCTTAACCTCGATACACATGATTAGTATAAAAATAGATCCAAAAGTTCGAAAATTTCTATATTACTGGGGAGAAATTGTGATCCGTATTTTTTTTGCAGTAATTTTTATTTGGTTTGGAATATTAAAAGTTTTCGG
>CALFUO010000005.1 GCA_937929895.1 uncultured Aquimarina sp. | reverse complement strand
GTCTCCTCTATTGTCCAACAAGCTGAGGCTTCGCAAACAAGAATCAATGAATTCTTAGAAACACCTGCTGAGATCATTGATATCGAAAACCCTGTTTCTATAGATTCAATAGAGAGTATAGAATTTAAAAATGTTTGTTTTACTTACCCTGACACAGGGATAAAGGCTCTACAAAATATTTCGTTTACCGTTAATAAAGAAGAATCTCTTGGTATTATCGGAAAAACAGGAAGTGGCAAAACTACCATCTTAGAATTGCTTGGACGAATGTATGATATCGATAGTGGCGTCATTTTTATCAACGGAATAGAATTACAACAGATTTCTATTAAAAGTCTAAGAGCTACTTTGGGGTACATACCACAAGATCATTTTCTTTTTAGCGATAGTGTTGCCAATAACATCGCCTTTGGAAAAACAAATACTACACAACAAGAAATCGAAAATGTAGCCAAACATGCCTCAATACACGAAAACATCACAGATTTTAAAGAAGGTTACAAAACTGTTATCGGAGAACGGGGTGTAACACTTTCTGGAGGGCAAAAACAAAGAATATCGATTGCAAGAGCTCTACTAAAATCACCTTCATTATTAATGTTAGATGATTGTCTTTCTGCCGTAGATACAGAAACAGAAAAAGAAATTATCAATCATTTTCAAGAAATGACTCCGAAACCAATGCGAATCGTTGTAAGTCATCGTATTTCTTCTATCATTAAGTGTAATCACATCATCATATTAGAATCAGGGAAAATACTAGCTTCAGGAGATCACAAAAGTCTTTTAGAGTCAAATGCTTACTACAAAGAAGTACACAACAAACAATTAAAACAAAAAGATTTATAAGTTTTTTTTTGTTTTTTAATTTTTTTTTTCATTTTTGACTTATACTAAGACAAACTAACTAGAATAGACATGAGCGAAATAGGAACGATGGAGAAAGAAGAAATTTTTTCAAAAGTGTTGAGGGCTGGTAGAAGAACTTACTTTTTTGATGTAAGAGCTACCAAAGCCGGTGATTATTATATTACAATCACTGAGAGTAAAAAATTTACTAATGATGATGGATCATTTCACTATAAGAAACACAAGATCTATTTATACAAAGAAGATTTTACAGGATTTAAAGAGATCTTAGATGAAATGACTGATTTTGTCATAAACGAAAAAGGGGAAGAAGTTATTAGTGAACGTCACCAAAAAGACTTCCAAAGACCACAAGAAAAGGTTGATGAAGTAAAAGAAGAAATCACTGAAAATTCGGTAGTAGAAGAAACCACTGCTACCGCCAATAGCTTTACCGATGTAAGTTTTGAAGACATTTAAAATTTCAACTAACTATACTATTATACATTTGCGGCAAACTTTTCAAAAGTTTGTCGTTTTTTTTGGCTCTTTTTTGAAATGTTCGTAAAAATATGACCCAACACAAATACTTAAGTATTTATATGTAATTTTATACGTATAAATACTTAACTATAAACACATGGAAGCTAAAACTATCGAACTTGTTCAGGAAAGTTTCAAACTAGTAGTTCCTATTGCAGATAAAGCTGCAGAAATCTTCTACGGGAAATTATTTGAAAAAGACCCTTCTTTAAAACCTATGTTTAAAGGTAATATGGAAGAGCAGGGACGTAAATTAATGTCTATGATCGGTACTGCCGTAAATGGATTAAACAATCTTGATGCGTTGGTGCCTGCCGTACAAAACTTAGGAAAAGGTCACGCTGGTTACGGTGTTGAAGATAAACATTACGATACCGTAGGAGGCGCTTTACTAGAAACTCTTGAAGCTGGTTTAGGTGATGCTTTTACCCCTGATGTTAAAGGAGCTTGGACGGAAGTATACACTGTATTGGCTACAACTATGAAAGATGCCGCAAACTCCCTTCCTAAAGAAAAAGGTCTTACAGAGCGTAAAAAGCGCCTAGTACAGTCGTCTTTCTCTAAGGTTGCACCTATTGCAGATAAAGCTGCAGAGATTTTCTATAATAAGCTTTTCGAAATGGATCCTGCCCTAAAACCTCTTTTCAAAGGAAACATAAAAGAGCAAGGGGCTAAACTAATGTCTATGATTGCAATGGCAGTTAACGGATTAGATAACTTGGACAGTATTGTACCTGCTGTACAGAACTTAGGTAAGAACCATGTCGGATACGGTGTTAAAGATAGTCACTATGATACTGTAGGAGGTGCTTTATTATACACCTTAGAAACAGGTCTTGGAGACGATTTTACACCAGACGTAAAAGAAGCTTGGACTGAAGTGTATACAACATTAGCTACGGTAATGAAAGATGCTGCCAAAACCGTTGCCGAACCTGCAGGAATTGAAGAAAGTAAGCCTTGGTGGAAATTTTGGTAAAACATAAAACACCAATTATTAAAAGAGCTTCCTAAATTATACGAAAGAGATTATCTATTAAAAGGTAATCTCTTTTTTTATACCATTTCCTATATGAATTTACATTAAAGAAAAATGATGAATTTAAGAATTATACAAGTTAGAAAAAATAAGCATAGTACGTACTACGGTAGTTTTTTATGTGGAAGTAAAATTTTAAAAGGCGATTTTTAATTCGGTAAATTCATATAGAAAATGGTATAAACAATCTAAATTTAGAAAAAGAAATTAAATAATGACAAAGCCTTTGAAACATAATCTTTACCAAAGACAGAGGTTATATTTCAAACAAACTAATTAAAAACATTGATTTCTTTTTGCTGTCACAACATGTCTAAAACAAAAACAAGCGCCAATTGCATTGACACTTGTTTTTATTTATAATCAAATTATAAGTTAAATTATCAATGGATCTAAATCACATCGATTCTAATATTATTAATTGTTTCTTATTTTCCTTTTATAAAAACTCTTATTTTTAGACTCCAAACTCTCCATCCTTTCGAAAGATTTTTTGCTTATTGAACGTAGAGTTAATGTTTGTTTTAAATAGAAATTTAAATTCTTTACCATTAACTCGCTCAAAAGACTAGAAGACCTTTCTTTAAAACTAGATGTCCTTTGAATTGAGAGATTCGATAATTCTAATAAATCCAAAAGTTCGGTTACATATACTTCCATTTTTTCAGCCTTATTGTAGATTAAAGTGTCATTAAGTAAAATCTCTTTTACCTTTGTATTAGGAAGCACCTTTAGCAACATAATACAATAATCAATAACATCGCAAATATTATCTTCTTCTGTCAGTGTAATACAAATGGCATCCGATTGTATCAGTTTATTGGCTAAAATCCTTGGATTCTGTAATTCTTTCTCTCTAAAAAAATCTGTTCCGTAGTTATCATGTAGATCTTGTAGGAAAAAATCCCCTTGCGTAGACCCCACGCTTAATGTTGTAATAATTTGCATACCCCTTATTTTGCATTTAATTACTACTAATTTCAACAATTACAAACACTTACACCAGAAAGAAATTACATTTAACTTTTGTTTACCATAAGTTACAAAATCAATCACAATACATAAAAAAAAGATAAAAAACACTTTTATATAGACAAAACACCCATAAAAACAACACTATTGCAATATTTTCTGTAATAAAACTTATTTTAATAGACCACTATTAACCCATTTTTCAATAAGTAAAATTGAACATTTGTCAATTTTTTTGTCTTTTTTATACGGCATTGCTATAAATCCTTCTAAATGTTTAATAGAACCTAATAGTCGTTTATCATTTGCCACAGCTAATAAGCTCTTATAATCATAGATTTTCACCCTAGAAGCTTTCTTTTTATAGACATCAGGTGCATGACACATAAAACACTTTGCTTCTATAACAGGAGCCACATCTTTCTCGTAAGTAATTACCTCTGCAATTTCACATTGATTTTTTTGTTGACAGCTAAAAAAAGCTGTTATTAAAAATAACAGCCCTAAATTATTAATTTTCATAGTATATAATTATTTGTAATTTCCAACTACTTTTTTCCACTCCTCTTCGGATAGTGGCATGTATTTTTTCTTTTCGGTAAAAGGATCATCTCCCCCTTTTAAATAGTCATTAACTTTTTTTAGACTAATAGTATCCTTCATTTTTTCTGGAGTATGGTAAATGTGGTTTCCATGGAAATCATGACACTGCAAACAAGTAGTCCATTCTTTATTTTTAATCAATGTACTATGAGGAATATCAATAGGGTCATTTACCACTTCTAAATCGTAATGACAGTTTACACAAAAGGTGCCATTTTCTAAGACGATCCGTGTATCATTATGCTCTCTATGACAAGTTTCACATAGACGTGCGTCAATTTTAGCAACCGCATCTGCAAACTTTGGCTCTTCAAAACGATAAGTAGGGTGTCTGTCATTTGGACGATCGTGACATTCTAAACACTTTTTATTATCTACATTTTTAGTTCCAAAATCTACAGCTTTTTTCCTTGCACCTACTGTAAAAGCGATATTTGCTTGTAATTGCTGTATCATATTTCCTTTTGCTGATGTATGACAAGCTGTACAAGATAAATTCTCGTGACCCACATTCATCGGTCCAAGACTTAATAAGCCTTCGACTGGCTCTTGTGGTAAAATCGCATAAATAATTACACCAATCACTATTCCAATTAAGCTACCAAGAGCTTGTCGCTTTCGTAACGGGTTTTTAAAAAACATATACTAAAATTATTGTGGTAGTGTGATCTCTACATTTTCGGATTGAGGGAACGCTACACAAGTTAGAATAAAACCTTGATCAACTTCTGACTGAGGTAATAAGTGACCATCTATCATAGACACATCTCCTGTTTTACAAATCGCTTTACAAGAACTACACATTCCAGATCTACAAGAATATGGTATAGCAATATCCTGGTCTAATGCTGCCTGAAGTATCGTTTTTCCCTTTTCAACTTGAATTGTATCGTTACCTCCGACACCATTAATCTTTACAGCACTAGCAACTGCATTATCGCCTGAATCTGCTATAAGCTTACTAAGATCTACAGAAAAAGCTTCTTTCTTAATACGCTCAGGTGCTACATCTTTTTTATTTAAAACATCTAACACAGCATCCATAAAACCTTCTGGCCCACATAATAAAAAATCGGAATGCTTGTACTCTAGCTTTTCTTTTTCCATTAAGAAATCTAGCGTTTGTGCATCAAAACGTTTGCTATGATAATTTAATCCTAGATCCCCTGATGATTTAACACCTAACAGATGGTGTACTGCAAATTTTTCAGGATACTGTTCTGCTAGTGCTTCTAGTTTATCCTTGAATATAATTGAGTCTTTACCTCGATTTGAATAAATCAAAACAATACGACTTTTCTTCTCTTTTGCTAATATCGATTGTAAAATCGAATAAATCGGTGTTATACCACTACCTGCGGCTAACATTATGTATTGCTTTTGTTTTCTTTGATCTGGTGAAACAAAAAAACTACCCATAGGTTTTTCAACCTCTATTTTTTGTCCTTCTTTAAGTTCGTTACAAATAAAATTAGATACTAATCCATTATCTACTTTCTTCACTGTAATTCGAAGAAATTTATCTTTAGAAGGACTACTGCTTAACGAATAAGCACGATTTTCTATTTTATCTTTAATAGGGAGTTTTAATGTTAGAAACTGACCTGCTTTGTATTTAACACGTTTAAAAAAACCTGGGTTCTTAAAAACTACACTTACAGCATCATCGGTTTCTCTTATAATTTTTTCAACCGTTAATTGCATAAGAATTTTGATTAGTTATTCGTAATAAAAAACTACTCCAATGTGGAATATCGCAATAAAAGTAATTACGACTGAGATTGCTACGTGTGTAATCATCCAAGATTGAAAAATCCAATTTTTCTGGGATTTAATAACATCTAGATTAACAACACCCAATAGCATATTGGCAAAAAACAAATACGATAGCACTGCTAGGTATCCGTAGCCAAAATTCATGACATGAACATAAAAGAAGATAGGAGACAGCGCTCCTACCCACTTATGTATATTAGAAACTTTCATCGAATGTTTCGCCCAACGCTTTACCATACGTACGATAGTCAAGACCCATTGAAAAAGAATGAGTAAAAAGACAACTAGTCCTGACCATCTTTTGTACATCTGATCGTGCTCTTGTAAATCCAATAACCACTCCCATTTTATAGGAATAAAGTACTGAACCAAGTAGGCCATGAAAAGAACTATCCCTACATTGAATGATGTAACTATTTTTTTCATGTAAAAGTTTACTGTTAAAAATTCAATTATCTAGAAACTACGCTAGCTCCCTTTTTAACTAACTTCTCCATAGTTTTATAAGAAGCTTTCTTTCTTACACTATCAATAAATACCTCTGCTGTTGGTAAAAAGAAACCTTTAGAAGGCCATTTTTCACCGATAACTGGTTTATCTGAAGTTTTGAATGCTGCGATTTCAGCCAAGTAAGCATTATAAATAGCTTTTGTTCCGTTTCTATAGGCGTTTAATACACCGATTGCTTCTTTATATGAAAGAGAATCAGAAGGGTATTGCCATGTAGTAGCTCCCATAACATCCCCCAACTTCCAGTCAGATTTAGCTGTGTTTTCATGCTTATTATGACAAGAAACACATGGTGCTGCCATTGCTACATCTGCAAACATTGCTGTGTGTACTTTTTGTGTTTCGTCAAAGAAATACTGAGGTTTTCTATCTTGCTTAATTTTCTCAAATAACTCTGCTTGCTTTCCCTCTAATTTATTCGAAGCGTTGATTGGATAATCGGACCCTAAGTATAAACCTAATGGCACTGGGCTTTTTCGAATATCTGCAGAAATTCCTCTTAAAAATAATGCTGGTAATGGACCTGCTTCTACTTCATCGTCTTGCCAATCTTCGTCGAATTTCATTCCTTGCTTCTTCCCTGCTCCTACAATACCTTTTGTATAAAGTGTTCTTGTGATATCGTTCTCTGCAGCAACCATTTCAAGTACTTCTTCTACAGAAAATGCTTTTTTTGATGCTACTTCACTTGTTTCTTCTTCTGGAATTCCTTTTCCACAAGAAAATAAAGTAAATGTCGCTGATGAAATTACTAGTAAGCGCTTTGTTAGTTGTAAACTTGCTCTTTTCATTGATATTAGTATTAAATGTTATTCCACTTGTTATACAGAGAAATTTGAACTTTTAAAGTCCTAATTTCCTTTATTAATTTTTAACACTTCTTACTATCTCTAGCAAGCAACTTTAGGGAGATGCTTTGGCAAAACTTAGATTAACTAAGTATTCTTATTTCAAAATTACGTACAAATACTTAGTACGCATTATGAAAACACTTATTTATTGAATCTAGGGATCATTTTTTCGAAATCCCTATTTTGAATACGATGCTTAACATTTGTTTTCAAAACAATTAGAATAAAACATCATATTATTGAGTTTTTATCATCGAAAACCATAATTAATTAAAAGATATACCACCCCCCCCTATCTCTTGAATAATTCTAAACAAAACAAAAATCAACTTAACAATTAGGTATCGGTAGATACACAATTTATATATTTAAAAATCTGGAATTCAAATAACTAAAAATGGAATCTGAAATTAATTTTTCACAAAATAAACACCTTGAAAATAGTCGAGTTTTACTTTCTTCTCTGAAAATGGATCATTTTGAATCACTATTACCGTTTTCAGAAAAAGAACCTGAATTATGGAAATATGCACTACAATCTGCGGAAGGAGGTAAATTACTAAAGAAATATATTCGAGAGGCTTTACTATCAAAAAACAACAAAACAGCCTTTCCGTTTGTTGTCTTCGATAAACAGAAACAACAAATAGCAGGCATGACAAGGCTGTATGACTACAATAAAATCCACAACACCATTTCTATTGGGCATACTTGGTACGGAAAGTATTTCCAAGGAACAGGGTTAAATAAACACTGTAAATTTCTATTATTATCAGAAGTCTTCGATACTTGGCATTTAGACCGTGTAGAATTTAGAGCCGACTATAGAAATAAAAGATCTATCAATGCTATGAAAAGTATTGGTTGTATTGAAGAAGGAATTTTACGTAGTAATTGTAAAGGTTTAGATGGACGTAGAGATAGTATTGTACTCCGTATTCTAAAAAACGAATGGCAAAATACTATTAAAGATTTATTAAAATATAAACCTGAATTCTATTGGCTTTTATTCACAAGTATCCGAAAGTTTCGGATTTTAGAAAAAGTCAAAAATTTTAAATGCTTTGTTTTTGAGACTTAAAAATCTTGATCGTCAAAATGCTAAGGAAAGATATTTTCTAAGACGAATCAAAACTATCTAAGTTAAAATTAAAAACTTGCAACAACTTGATTCATAAAGTCTATTTCCTCTTCTCTTTCAGTGAAACGGTCTTTATCCGAAAGTTTCGGATACTTGTTACTTTTATTAAATAACATGCACTGTAACATTAAGTCATTTTACGTAGAAAAATTAAAGGGAAATTGTATCGAAATGTATTGAAACTTATTTCTCGATACTATTTTTCTCCATTTCATTGCGAAAAATCACTCGAAATGATAATCATTGAATATAAATTGAACTTTGTTATAAGGTTTATTTTGACTTAATATATTGTTCTACCAGTTGAATATATTTTCTTTTAGCCTCGTCTTTAGAAAGATGTTTTACTTGAAAAATAGCATTCATTTTAAAGGAATTTCGCATTTGGATAGCATCAGATGGACGATATAAATTCGTCATTTCTGTAGCTTGCTTATAATAGGCATAAAATTTAAGTTTTACATCTACAGGCAATAAAAACTTAGTGCTATTAGCAATCTCTAAAGCATCTAAGAATTCCTTATGTAACTCCTCGTTTTCCATTTATAATTAGGCTTCTGTTCTAGCTATAATTGTTTCTCCTCCTTTTACTTTCTGCTCTAAAGAAACGTCAATTTTTGTACCTAATGGCAAAAATACGTCTACTCGAGAACCAAATTTAATAAAACCATTATCAGCCCCTTGCATTACTTTAGTATCCTCTTTAGCATAACTTACTATTCGTTTTGCTAATGCACCAGCTATCTGACGATATAGGATACTGATTTTATCATTTTCTAGCACAACCGTAGTTCGTTCGTTTTCTTCTGAAGACTTCGGATGCCAAGCTACTAAAAACTTTCCTGGATGATATTTACTAAATGCTACTTTACCTCCTATTGGATTTCTAGTCACATGTACATTTAAAGGAGACATGAAAATAGAAACTTGAAGACGTTTTTCTTTGTAATATTCTTTTTCAAATACTTCTTCTATTACAACCACTTTTCCATCTACGGGCGAAACTATAGTACTATCATCTAGTATT
>CALFUO010000004.1 GCA_937929895.1 uncultured Aquimarina sp. | reverse complement strand
TGTTTTTCGTAGAATGTTTGAATCGAAGTAACATCGGATGGGGCACCTTGATTATGGTAAACGTTATGATTTGCATATAGCACCTCGTGACCTGCTCCATGAAGTAATCCTAAGGTATATCCGTGTAAGAATTCACTATCTGTTTTTAGATGCATTAGGCCATCAGCTGCCATGATATTTTTGTACTTCTGTAAAAAGCTTGCATTGGTAAGTCTGTGCTTAGTACGTTTGTATTTTATTTGTGGGTCAGGGAAAGTAATCCAGATTTCGCTTACTTCATTAGTTTCGAAGATATATTCAATCAATTCGATTTGAGTACGGATGAATCTTACGTTTGGGATTCCGTCTTCTATTGCTGTTTTTGCACCTCTCCAGAAACGAGCACCTTTAATATCAATTCCAATAAAATTTTTGTTAGGATTTTTTTGAGCTAGACCAATGGTGTATTCTCCTTTTCCACAACCTAGTTCTAGTACAATTGGGTTATCGTTTCCAAAAATAGTAGTCCAATTTCCTTTCAACTCTAGAGCATCACTAATGACTTCTTCTCTGGTAGGCTGTACTACATTATCAAAAGTATCGTTCTCTCTAAATCGCTTTAACTTATTCTTACTTCCCAAGGCTTCTTCGTTTTGAATTGCAAAAATAGATATTTCAACAGGAAGCGAAAGGAGGATTGTGTGGAAAAGTTGTGGTGTGTAATGAGCGTGTTATCGTCACACCCTGAATTTCGATAGAAATTGTAAAGGAGTCTCCTCCAGAAAGAGTAAGCTTTCAATTTAGATGGAATGATTTAAAACTTTCAGTGATAGGGATTCCACTATGATTGCTATCGCAATCCGTGAAGTGACATCTTCGATTTATAGATAATCATTAATAAGAAGTCGATTCTGCGCTAAGGATTGAGCGGTTACCCCACAGCTTTTGTTGGCTGAGCGATAGCTGAAGTCATAAAAAAGCGAGGAGTATAAGTGAAAGCCTGACCCTTTAGGGTAGCGCCCTTATTTTAATTTTAATGCACTTTTTGCTAAAAAGTACCCAAAAAGGCTAGTGTGAATTTTATAAGTTGAAAATTGATAGGAATCATCAGCCGCATAGAAAATTAAAAGGCTATCGCCAATTTTCTATTTATGCCATTGCGCTGCTTCCTTCAACTTTACAACATATAAAATGTAAACTAAAAAAGTTGCTATTATCAATGTCTCAGTCACTTTTGGTAAGTTATTTTTGAGATTCGAACTTACTGTGTATTGTCAATTAACAAAGAGGTCTGATGCAACAAAAAACGTAAGTTAAAACTGTTCAACAACCTCCGTAACCTCGATAGGCGCTTCAGACTTTTCTAGGGTAAAAGAGAATTCGCTACCGACGCCAATAACGCTCTCTACGTAAATCTGTTCGTTATGGGCTTCGATAATGTGTTTTACAATAGATAAACCTAGTCCCGAGCCTCCCTCTTCTCGTGATCTACTTTTACTGACTCTGTAGAATCGCTCGAATAATCGGGGTAGATGTTCTTTATCAATTCCTTCTCCGTTATCGGTAACTCGGATTATAATTTTGTTGTCCACTAAATTTTGAATACTTACTTCGGTGGTTCCGTTTTCTGTTCCGTATTTTACCGAATTAACAATTAAGTTGGTCGCAACCTGAAGAATTTTTTCGTAATCCGCTTTTACATAGATAGGCTCGTAGGCTTTGTCTAGGGTTAAAGAGATATTTTTGTTAGCCGCTTTCATTTCGATTAGTTCGAAAACGCTTTCAACCAGCTCTACAATGTCGAAATATTCGATACTTAGGTTAAGATCTCCAACTTCTAGTTTGGTAATCATATCTAGGTCGGTGATGATGTAACTAAGACGCTCTACAGCTTTGTTAGCGCGCTTTAGGTATTTTTCGCACAATTTGGGCTTATCTTTGGCTCCGTCTAAAAGGGTGAGTATATATCCCTGTATGGTAAATAGAGGGGTCTTTAATTCGTGGGATACATTCCCTAGAAATTCTTTACGGTAATTTTCTTTATCCTTAAGATCTTCTATCTCGATTTTACGCTTAATGGCAAATTCTTTAGCTTGCTCAATAAGCCCATCCATAGAAGTATTAATGGGTTGGATGGTTTTGGTTTGAGATTCGATCGTATTCAGCTCTTTGTAAATGGCATTTACCTTGCTAAGAACGAATTTTTTGGTTCGAAATTGAAAAACTAGAAATACAGCAATGTAACAGCATAATCCAAAAGGTAGGGTTACCCACCATTCTTCTATTTTCAGCACCCAACATAATATGGCTAAGGCTCCAGTAAGTATTAAAGTCAAATAGAATGCAGTCCTTAAGGTAAACAGATTAGGATGTTGGAAGCTATTATCTATTTCTAGTTTTGTCATTATGCTATTTTGGGATAAGAATTTCGCGTCGGAAAAATTAGATTACGAATTTATAACCTACACCTTTAATGGTTTTAAAACTTTCGTCCCCGATCTTTTCGCGCAGTTTTCTAATGTGAACGTCAATAGTTCTTCCTCCTACAATTACTTCGTCTCCCCACACTTTCGCTAAGATGTCTTCTCTTTTGAAAACCTTACCAGGTTTAGAGGCTAGTAAAGAAAGTAGTTCGAATTCTTTTCGAGGAAGGACCAATTCTTTAGTTCCATTTACGATTTTGTATTCATCGCGATTAATCGTTAAATCTCCAACGGTTACAATATTGGTATTCTTTTCTTCGTCTTTAAAGCGTCTTAACAATGCTTTTACTTTACTTACTAATACTTTCGGACGAATAGGCTTGGTAATATAATCGTCTGCCCCAGCATCGAAACCAGCAACTTGTGAGTAGTCTTCCCCTCTAGCCGTTAAAAAGGTAATTACCGTTTGTTCTAACTCTGGGATTTTACGCAATTTCTCACATGCTTCGATACCATCCATTTCTGGCATCATAACATCTAGGATGATCAATTGAGGCTTTTTCTTTTTAGCTTTTTCGATAGCTTCTAATCCGTTTGAAGCGGTAGTCACTTGATATCCTTCTTCGGTTAAGTTATATCCTACGATTTCTAAGATATCCGGTTCATCGTCTACTAATAAGATGGTAATGTCGCCTTTTTTCATCTTTTGTGTTTTTGGGTTATTCTGGTCTGTGTTTTCTAGGTTTTCTCTTGTAAGAACAGAGATTCCCTCGGAAAACAGGCGCAAAATATAGAACTTAATGTTTTGTCAACAACTGCTTGACGGTTTGGTAACTATTTCTTGACATTAATCAACATTGAAGTTAACAAATTGTAATGTTAGTTCATGTTTTTCTTGAAAATTTTCACAGTTTCCAGTACTTCGGTGATCATATCTCTACTTTCAAACAATAATCCGAAATATAAATTGGTGTTTTTCGGACTACTCTCTTCCGTACGCGTACGTGCGATTTGATTTTCTATTTTGGTATCGATAAGCTCTAGTAAGTCTTTCTTGTTTTCGATGAGAGACTGTACTTCGAAACCATGTTCGTTTTCGAATAATAGACGGGTATCATCTAAAATCTTAGAAGTCTCATCTCTAATTTCAAAAAGGTCTTTAATCTGGCTAAAGCGTAGTTTGCGATGCCCGTTATCGACATGTTTGTATGCCGATTTAGAAATAGAAGTAACAATTTGACTTGTCTTCTGAAGACTCTTGATAAGATCTAGGTAGAAAGGCCCTGTGTTAGCACTATTATCCTCTAGGTTTCTAATGAAATAGAAAATACTATCACTAAGCTCTGTAACCTCGTCGTTTAGTTTGTAAACGTTCTTGTAGTTTTTCTTTAGTTTACTATAATCGTGAGAGCCTAAGCCGTCTATGGCATTATTGTACAGCTTTTTGGTACGTTTAACAAAAGACTGAATGTTGGTAGAGCTTTCGGTAAGAATCTCTTGTTTAGTTTTCTTTTCAGCCTTAATTAACGCATGCTTCTTCCTTAGGACTTTTCTTTTTTTTTAAAAGTCTGGTAGTTTTTGAAGATAATGAATAGCGCTACTACTAATAGCACAATAATCATTATTGGTCCTCCAAAATAAATTAATGCAGCAAGAATCGCAGCAGCTGTAAAAGCAGCAAAAGCGGTAAAGAACCAACCACCAATTACATTTAAAACTCCGGCAACACGATATACGGCACTGTCTTTACCCCAAGCTTTGTCTGCTAAAGATGTACCCATCGCTACCATAAAAGTTACGTAAGTGGTAGATAAAGGTAGCTTTAATGAAGTAGCTAAGGAGATTAAAATTCCTGCCATTGTTAAGTTAACAGAGGCGCGAACCATATCGAAAGCTGGTTTGTCTTCTGGATCTGCATATTCAATTGCTTTGATAGCAGTTTGATCGTATTGCTTAGCTGAAAAGGCTGCAAATGATTTAGGAAATGCTTTTGAAACCGTAGTTCCTACGGAAGTTAATGTACGTACGATTAATCTAGAAGCTAAGTTTGCTTTAAAACGCTCTTTACCTTCTCCTTGTCTCGATAAGTTAATCTCTGTTTTTACAACTTCTTTAGCTTTAGAAGAGAACCATAAGGTTAATACCATTATGAAACCAGCTAATAACAGAATAGAAGTTGGAGTATCAGCTTTTTTACTTAAGATAGCCATAGAGAATTCGTGAGGATCTACCCCAGAGATTACCCATTCTTGGTAAGATGCCCAAGCCGCAACAGGTACACCTATAAAGTTTACTAAGTCGTTACCTGCGAAAGCTAATGCTAAGGCGAAAGTACCTACGACAATAATTACTTTATAGATATCTACTTTGAAAACGTTTATAATAATGTAAGATAATAAAGACCATACGGCAAAACTAATACCAACGATAGGTAAAAGATTGGTTTCTAAAAAGCCTCTTAGCGTTAAAGAAATACTTCCACTGGTAGGTTCTACTTTGTAAAAGTCTTTTTTTGTTTTAGCAAATTCAGCTAGTGTTTCGTAAGACGCATTAAAATAGGTGTTTACCCATTGTAAAGCACCATCGACACCACCATCATACAACACAGCAACAATAGATTTTGCATAATTAGTTCCTTTAATACCTTTGATAAAGATGAAATAAAGAATCGCCGTTAAGGCAACACCTCCGAAAAGAGCTCCCACCCAACTGGCTTTTTTTCTAAATTCAAAACTCAATAATAAGCGAGTGATCCATTGTACTAAGGCTCCCACTGAGAAAGCAACTACTACGGAGAGTAAAATTCCCGAGATAATTTGAACAGCCTTTTTGGTGTTAATGTATTCGGCTAGCCCCTTAGCAGTTTCGGGTTCCGTGTATATTTTAATTAACGCCACACAAACTGCAGCACCTAATAATTCGAAAACAATAGATACCGTTGTAGAAGTAGGCATCCCAAGAGTGTTGAAGAAATCTAATAGAAGGATGTCTGTAATCATTACCG
>CALFUO010000003.1 GCA_937929895.1 uncultured Aquimarina sp. | reverse complement strand
ATCTGTATCATCGTTCCCGAAGCTACCAAATTGATAGTATCCTTTAGCAGCAGCACTAAAAGCACCTTGCTTATAGTCCATGTGTACACCAGAAGTATATCTGTCAGTAGTACCAGCACTTGGAGTTATAACATCATTAACAACACTTGAATCTTGGAAAGTATTTCCTAAGAATAAGAAGCTACCAGAAAAAGTGTCGCTGAATTTATTATTAATATGTAAGAAACTGATTGTTTTGTATTGGAATATGGGTCTTCCTGCAGCACCTGGGGTATGTAGATTGCCTTGTATATTTTCTTTATTTTGATTCCATCCGAAACCAGCATCAATTTTTAAGCCTTCATTTTTATAAGAGAATTTGGCTACATCGTGTGTTCTTGCCTGTTGTGCCCATCCAAGACCTCCTAAAATACGTTGGTCATCATATGATAATTCTTGACGCCCAAGTTTTACACTAAGACCATTAACATATTGTCCTAAATTTAAGTCAGCCCAAGCTTGTTGAACTCGAAAAGAATTTCCGTCTGTAATAGCTAATTGAGCTCTATCTCCCCAAACACTTACATCTTGTAATTGTAAGAAAGTTTTAATAGTTTCTGTTTTATAAGCAAATTTAAGAGCAGATCTTTGTGAAACAAATGCAGCGGGTTCTGTATTACCTGCAATTGGATCGATAAATCCATGTCTATACTCGAAACGAGGTCTAATTTCTGCGTCGATCGACAATTCTTGTGCGCCTACACTGTAAAGTCCTAGTGCGGCTAGTGCTCCAGTAAGTAAATGTGATTTTCTCATATTAAATAGTTGTAGTTATCTAATGAATACGTAGCAAATATAAGTATTAATACTTAAGTAATACTTAGTTTTTGTAAAAAAAATATTTTTTTTGATAGCAGAACTTAAGTAAAAGATTTTTGGTAGATTAATGTACTTAGTTATTTTTGTAAAGATAAGTATAAATAATATGAATAAATTTAGAATACTTCTTGTAGATGATCATTCTCTAGTAAGAGATGGTATTAGATCACTACTAGCAGATCAAAAAGGATTAGAAGTAGTGGGAGAAGCTTCGGACGGGGAAGAAGCTCTTCAGATGACTGCATTGTTAAAACCAGATTTATTGATTTGCGATATACGTATGCCTAATATGACTGGCATAGAAGCTGTGTCTAAATTATCTAAGCAATACTTCGCTACTAAGTTTATCATGTTATCCATGCATGATTCAGAGGAATATATTTTGCAATCTGTTCAGGCTGGGGCTCATGGTTATCTTTTAAAAGATGCAGGTAAAGAAGAATTTTTGAAAGCAATACAAACGGTAAAAGAAGGTGCTAAGTATTATAGTGGTGATGTTTCTTCTATTCTAGTAAATAGTTTGATGAATGTTAGTGAGAGCAATGGAATAATAACGGAAGAAAAAGACGAAGAGCAATTAATTGAATTCACAGAAGGAGTTCCAGCTAATGTTAATTTTAATTTAACAAAACGCGAAAAGCAAATCTTAGAAAAAGCCGTAGCAGGTTATAGTAATAAGGAAATAGCAGAAACACTTGGTATTAGTAAACGTACTACGGAAGTCCATAGATTTAATTTAATGAAGAAACTAAACGTGAAGAATATATTGGATTTAAGTAATAAGGCTAGAAAGTATGGATTGATCTAGCGAGTTGTTATTTTATATCGCAATCAATACAAGTAAAAAAGGCATCGAATCTAAGTATTTAATGCCTTTTTTATATGGATTACTCTGAATCTAGCTGAAAATTTCAAGTTTACACCATTTCCTAATTGAATTTACCGAATTAAAAAGCACCTTTTAAAATTTTACTTCAACATAAAAAACTACCGTAGCTATTGCTATGCTAAGTTTTTTGTGATTTGTAAAATTCCAAAAATCATCTTTTTCTTTTAAGGTAAATTCAAATAAGAACTGGTATTAACTAAACACCGTTGTATATTTATTCAGTTCCTTTTGAAAAAATAAAAAAGGAAACCGCTATTCTTTTTATCGAATAACGGTTTATTAATCTCATAAAAAGTCAATACTATGCACTAAGGTGTATAGTGTTGACTAGCCTAAATATTTAAACAATTTCTACACCTCTTAATTTCGAAATCCAAAGTTTGAATTTATGTATTAGATAAAAAGATACAGGTACAATCACTAAGGTTAAGAAGGTTGCTACTATCAGTCCATAAATAACCGTTTTTGCTAAAGGACCCCAGAAGATTACGTTATCCCCCCCCATATAGAAATTTGCATTTCCTTCACTGAACAGGGTAATAAAGTTAATATTCAATCCAATGGCTAGAGGGATTAAACCTAGTACTGTTGTAATTGCAGTTAGTAATACAGGGCGTAAACGCGCTCGACCACCTTCTACGATTGCGTCTCTAACATCATCAGCAGGTAATAAACTTCCTTTTTCTTTATTTAGGGTAATTGCACGCCTATCGATTAGTAATTGAGTGTAATCTAATAATACTACACCATTGTTTACTACAATACCTGCAAGAGAGATAATACCCATCATCGTCATCATGATAACGAAAGGAGCCCCTGTAGCTACGATACCACCAAATACCCCAATTAAACTTAAGAAAACCGCAATCATAATGATAGTAGGTTTAGATATCGAACTAAATTGGAAAATTAAGATTAAGAATATCAATCCTAGACCAGCAAAGAAAGCACTCATTAAGAAAGCTTGTTGCTTATTTTGTTCTTCAATTTGTCCTGTATAATCAATTTTAATAGAGTTAGGCTTTTCAAATTGTTTCATTTCTTCTTCAATTTGACTTACAATAGAACCAGCATCCGTAAAACCAGGTTTTAAACTAGAATAAACAGTTACAACACGCTTCGAATTTTTATGTTTAATAGCGCTAAACGAAGTGCTGTTCTTTTGTTTTGTAATTGCTGATACAGGTACTTTTACCAATTGACCATTATTTTGATTTCTGAAAATGATATTTTGGTTGAATAAGGCATTAGTGTTATAACGACTTTCTTTATTAAATCGAACGTTAATGTCATAGTTATCTCCATCTAATTTGTATACCCCAGCTTTTTCTCCGAAAACAGATCTACGTAAAGTTTGTCCAACTAATCCATTTCCAATACCCAGCTCTCCTGCTTTTTTGCGATCTACTTCGATACGCATAGCTGGTTTAGCTTTGTTTACGTTTACTTTCAATTCTTCGATACCAGGGATGTTTTTGGTATTGATGAACTGAACCATTTCCTCTGCAATAACAATTAATTCTTCGTAGTTTTTACCAGAAAGTTCTATGTTAATGGGATATCCTGCTGGTGGGCCTACAGCATCTTTTTCGACAGAGATACTTACACCAGGATAAATACCAGCCAATCCTTTTTGAATCTTCGCGCGCAATTCTTCAGAGTCTTTTCCGTTACGATACTTGTACTCTCTCATAGTAGCTGTAACCTTACCTCTGTTAGGCATATCACTTGCGCTAACTCCATCGGTAAGGGGGTTTCCTGCACCTTTACCTACTTGGGATACTGTTGATTCTACTAATACATTTTTTCCATCTAAAATATATTCTTCGTCAGCAATAAGATCGTATACTCGTCTTTCGATTTGCTTTGTTATCTTATTCGTTTTGGCAATGTCAGTACCTTCTGGATATTCGATATAGACAATAATTTGATTAGGTTTATTGTCAGGAAAGAATTCAATTTTTGTTCGTTTTGACGAAACAGAACCTCCGAAAGCCCCGAAAGCTACAAATAGTAATAAGAAAGTAAAAATGAAGAAAATGTACGGCCAAGGCCCATTAAGAGCGAACTTAATAAACTTCCTATACTGATTTTCTAACCAAGTTAAAATTTTATCCTGGAAGAAAATAGCCATAGGTTTAATGGCGTATTTATAAGCCCAGAATAAAACAGCGGTAACTAACATTAAAACACCTAAACCTCTAGCAGAACCTCCAAAAGCAGTAATTAGGCCTCCAATACTTCCTAGAATAATAGTCAGTCGGATTAGTTGCTTTACCGTAAGTTCTCTTTTTGCAACTTCCATAAACTGCGATACTAGCATAGAGTTGATAAAGATGGCCACGAATAAAGAAGAGCCTAATACTACAGAAAGCGTGATTGGGAAATATACCATAAACTGTCCCATAACTCCAGGCCACATCCCTAGTGGCACGAAAGCAGCAACGGTGGTTGCTGTCGAAATAATAATCGGTACAGCGATTTCACCAATACCTTTTTTTGCAGCTTCGATACGTGTCATTCCTTCTTCCTTCATCAAGCGGTATACATTTTCAACTACCACAATACCGTTGTCTACTAACATACCAAGACCCATAATTAACCCAAAAAGAATCATCGTATTCATCGTGTATCCCATCGCATTTAAAATCATAAACGACATAAACATAGATAATGGAATTGCAAAACCAACGAACAGTGCGTTTCTAAACCCTAAGAAGAACATTAAGACGAGTACAACTAATATTACCCCGAAGATGATATTGTTTACCAAGTCGTCTACTTGATTTAATGTTTTTTCCGATTGGTCACTAGTCAGTTCGACACGTAAGTCACTTGGGAATACGTTTTCCTCAGTCGCTTTTACAATCTCTTTGATCTTGTCTACCGCAGCGATCATATTTTTACCAGAACGTTTTTTAACGTCTAGCATTACTACGGGTTTACCAAACTCACGAGCATAAGTAGTAGGGTCTTCTGCTTTAAAAGAAACTTCTGCAATATCTTTTAAGTATACAATACCTCTATCCGTTTTTACAACGAAGTTTTCTAATTCGTTAGGCTTTTTAATTTCACCAATAATACGCATCGTACGCTGTTGTCCACTCTTTTTAATATTACCCGCAGAAATTGTCATGTTTCCATTCGAAATCGCACTTAGAATATCCTGAAAGCTAATTTTAGCAGCTGTCATTTTATAGATATCTACAGCCACTTCGACTTCATGTTCTTCGGCACCACGAATGTCTACGTCTTTAATTTCTGGTAACGCCTCGATCTCATCTTCTAAATACTCTGCATATTCTTTTAATTTTTGTTTAGAGTAATCACCTGCAATATTGATATTTAGTATAGGAGTTTCTTCGGACATACTTACATCGAAAACTCCTGGTTTCACTTTGGCACCATTAAACGTAGGCCAATCTTCTTTGGCAGATTCCGAATCTACTTCGTCTTTTACACGTTGTTTTGCTTCTGCAACATCAATAGATTCATCGAATTCTACAGTTAAGATTGCAAAATCTTGCTGAGCTGTAGAGGCAATCTCAGTTACATTACTAATATTTCGCAATTCCTTTTCAAGCGGATCTACTATTAATTTTTCAATATCTTCCGCAGTGTTACCTGGGTAAACAGCCTGAATATAAATTTTAGTTTCTTTAATTTCAGGAAAATTTTCTCTTGGCATATTTTGGTATGCCCCATATCCTAAGACTAGGAATATGGCAGTCATTACCCAAATGACCGTTTTATTATCTATTGCCCAAGAAGATAACGAGAACTCCTTGTGCATTTCGTTATTGTTACTCATGTCGAGATTAGTTTAAAAGTTTGATCTCTTGGTTGTTTTTTACACTACGTGCTCCTTCTTCTACGATTTCAGTATTGTTAGAAAGTCCCTTAGTAATTTCGATTAAATCCCCTTGTACTTTTCCGGTTTCAATAATTTGTTGAATAGCAATTAACTTGTCGCCTTGCTTTTCAATTTTGTAGACGTATTGTTGCTCTTCAGTATTTTCTGAAATCAGACTTTGTGGAATTAAAATTGCATTATCGTTCGTATAATCATTCAAATACAGTTTAGCTGTCAAGTTTGGTTTTACTAGCTTTTCTTTGTTAGGTACAGGCACTTCGATTTTATACGTTCTATCTGCAGGATTGATAAAGTTTTCTGCTAAGCGAACCTCTGTCGAAATATCTTTTCCTAGTACAGGTAGCGACACTTTTGCAGTTGTTCCTTTAGTTACATTACCAACATAACGTTCTGGGACATTAGCCTCTACATACATATTACTTAAGTTTACAATACGTAAAATAGGAGATTGACCAGCAGCAACTACATTTCCTTTCTCTGTAATGATAGCATCGATTATACCACTAAATGGTGCGGTAATTTTAGATTTGGAAATATTCTTTTTTAACTGATCGATTCCTTTGATATTTGCTTCGTAAGAGGTTTTTGCTTGTAGGTATTGAATTTCACTACCAATCTTTTGATTCCAAAGACGTTCTTGGCGCTCGAAAGTTGTTTTCGCTAATTCAGCTTGAATTTCTAATTGTGCTAACTGTTCTGAAAGTCCGCCATCATCTATTTTGGCTAATAATTGTCCTTTTCTTACATATTGACCTTCTTTTACATAGATGTTTTCTAGAATACCATTGTATTCAGGAGTAAGTGTTAAGTTCTCTTTTGTTTCTACATTTCCTTGTAGTTCGATATAATGATCGAATTTTGTAGATGCTACAGTTAAAGAGGTTACTAGTGGAATTTTTAAACTAGGATCTAATTTTGCAATAGCTTTACTTAATTGAGTGATCTGCTCGTCTAAGGCTTGCTGCTTAGAGGTTAACTCAGACTTTTTATTACGAATACTCTCTAAGTCATTAGAAGCTAAAATAGTTTCTAAGCTTGTTTCAGAACTTTTACCACAAGCTATCAGTAATAGCGCTGATAAAAAATATAATGTCTTTTTCATAAGTTATATTTTATTGTTTTTAGCTGTCTTATGCGATTCGCCATTGATTATTTATCCTGAAATTAGAATTTTTAATATGGCTCATTTCATGAGAAAGGGATTTTATTTCTTGATGTTTAAAATCGTTTGCAGTTTTGCTGCGTTTTGAATTAAAGTTAATTGTGCATTTAGGTACTCTTGTTGTGCACTGTATAATTGAGTTTGTGCTTGGCGTAAATCGAAACTAGAAGAAAGACCTTCTGTGAATTTGATTTGATTTTTCTTTTCGATACGTTCTGCTAGGTTTAAATTATCTTTTAGAGCATGCACGTTGTCAATAGAAAAATCGAAGTTATTTTTTGCTTGGTCGTATGCTAATTGTATACGTTGGCTATTTTCATTGTGACTTGTTTCAGCTTGTTGAAAAGCTAGCTTAGCTTGCTTAGTTCGCGCTCCATCTTTAAAAGAACTGAAAATAGGAATGTTAATTTGTCCTCCAATATTGTAATATCCATACCATTGCTTGTCGCTATCGAAAAAGTTGAAATCAAAATCGAATGCTTGTGTACCAGCATTGAAAAAAGCACCAACAGAAGGTAGGTAGCGTTTCTTTTCTAATTTCCATTCTAACCTACGTTGTTCTACTAAGATTTCAGATAGTTTAAAATCGTTATTGTTATTTATATTAAAGCCTTTGGTTGTAAGGCTAGAGGTTTCTTTTGTTACTGCTAAACTTTCTAGAGAGTCGGTCAGGGTGATCTCTTTATCCATTGCAACCCCAAGAGAAAGCTTTAACATTTTTAAAGCAATGTTATCTACTCGTCTTAAGTTGTTTAATTGATTTTGTAATTGAATTTTAGTGATTTGAAGCTGTTCAACACTTTCTTCTTCAATTAATCCATTTTCGAAAGTAGCTTTAGTGTCACTTAAGTTCTTTTCTAAAGTGGATAAGTTTTTCTCTACAACCGAGATACTCTCTTTTGATAATAAGACACTTCCGTAAGAGTTCGTTATTCCTTCAATAATTGCTAAATCATCTTTTTCTTTTTGAGTTTGGGTGTAGTCTACAAATACCGAAGCAGCCTCTAAACCCACTAGATACGAACCATCAAAAATTAGCTGAGTTATGGTAGCGCTGGCAGTTACACTTTGTGGTAATCCAAATGGTGCTGCTATAACTGATCGGGCAGGAGCTTCGGGGTTGAATGTGTTTGCAGGGAAAACAGAAGTTTGCTGTTTTAACTGGTTAATGTATTCTACCTTTCCATCGATTTGCGGAAGTCCATCTGCTGTGGTTTCCCATTTTTTCTTTAAGGCTTTGGCAACTTCTTTTCTAGAGTTTAGAGCTGTATAGCTACTATCCAAAGCAAATTGTATAGCTTCTACTAAAGAAAAGCTATACTTCTTTTGCTGTGCAGAAACACTAAAGAGTGTTATGCAAAAAGCAATTATTAGTGTGATTTGTTTTCTCATTAAATCTAAGATTTATTCTTTTATATAGTTCTGTTTTTTATTAAATTTTCCAAATATTCAATTCCTTTTTGGGTAGCGATACCGCGAATATGATACTCTAAATAACTAGCATTTATTTTTTTAGGTTCGTAAGCTTCGAGGGGAAATAGATCATGATTTCTAATACCTGTTATACTTACATAATAGAAAGCTGTAATGAAAATATCCAAGATGTCTTCTCTATAAAGCCCTAAAACTTTTCCTTTCGCGATGTTGTTTAAAAGACAATCAGTAACAGCTTCAACTTTTAGTTTGCTTAGTCTTTGGTGTGTATCTGAATAATATTTTAATAATTGATGCTCAGGGGCAGCCTTTTCATCGTTTAATGATTTCAATACATAATCATTAATCAAATAAAGTTCTTCTATTGGGTTATATTTTTCAGCTCGAATTTTGTCAATTCCAGATTTTACTTCTTGAAAGATAGCATCAACCGAAGCATCGACGAGTTTGTTTTTAGTTTTAAAACTTTGGTAAATGGTTTTTTTTGAAATCCCCATTTCATTGGCAATATCATCCATAGTCACACTCTTAAATCCAAGTTTAAGAAAGAGTTCTTTTGCTTTTTCAATGATTTTGCAATCTCCTATTTCTAAATCTTCCATAGTCCAAAAGTACTACGGAAACTTTAGAAACATATAAAGTTTCCGTAGTTTTTTTAAAAACTTTAACACTTAAGTTATACATAGGTTAATTAGTTGGATAAAAAGCATTTAGATAGTTACAGGTTTGTCAGCATTTTAGTGTTATTTAAGGGTTAAAAAATCTATTAATAGAAAGTTATGTTTTGTGTTTCCGATGTAAATAGAAGGTAAATTAGTTACTTACGCTAAGTGTTTATGTTATTTTGTTAAAAAACTAACAAGAGTCATACATCAACCAATAACAATTACCTATTTTCGTCAGCATTAAGTTTTAGAGTGTGGAGAAATTAAAGTACTATCAAACCGTTTTTCAGTCTTTTTTAGAAGACAATGTAATCACAGAACAACCTAAAAATCTATATGATCCTGTAAATTATATTTTAGGTTTAGGGGGAAAACGTATTCGACCAACTTTAACTTTAATGGGAGCCGATGTATTTGGTGGTACTGTAGAAAATGCACTGAATGCTGCAATGGCAGTAGAAGTGTTTCATAATTTTTCTTTAGTGCATGACGATATTATGGATGCAGCACCTCTACGTCGAGGTTCCGAGACGGTACACACCAAATGGGATATAAACACAGGGATTCTTTCGGGAGATGCGATGCTAATTTTAGCATACCAATATTTAGAAAGGTATGATTCAGAACTTTTTAAACCTTTAGTGAAACTATTTTCTAAAACAGCTAGAGAAGTATGTGAAGGGCAACAGTATGATGTTGATTTCGAAACAAGAAGTGATGTAACAATTCCTGAATATTTGCATATGATTGAGTATAAAACTGCTGTTTTGGTAGGTTGTGCTTTTCAGATGGGAGCTATGATTGCTGGTGTACCAGTAGAAGATCAGCAAAAAATTTATGAATTCGGAAGACTTTTAGGAGTTGCCTTTCAATTACAAGATGATTATTTAGATGCTTTTGGAGATCCAAAAAAATTCGGAAAACAAGTTGGAGGGGATATTATCGAAAATAAAAAGACCTATTTATATTTAAAAGCTTTAGAACTAGGGAATCTAGAAGAATCTTTTAGTTTAGAAAGATTGTTTCAAGAAAAAGCAATAGGAGATAATACAGAGAAAATATCTAAAGCTAAAGTTATTTTTAATAGCTCGGGGAGTGCCGCAGCCACGCAAGATGCTATTAAACAATATACAGAAGAAGCTTTTGCAATTGCAAACGAGTTAAACGTATCAGAAGAAAATAAGCAGTTACTATTAGGATTTGGAACTTACTTGATGAATAGGAGAGTTTAATACATTACAAGCATTTGAAACTTTAGAATATAGACCGTTTCACTGAAAGAGAAGAGAAAATAGACTTGTAAATCAAGTTGTTGAAAGTTTTGAATTTAGATGTTTTTTGATTCGTCTTAGAAAATATCTTTTCTCAGCATTTTGATGTTCAATATTTTTAAACCATTAAAAAAAAAGGTGTTTAAAATGTTTTGTTTTTCTGAAATCTGAAACTTTCGGATACTAGTGTCATTACATTACAGAAAATTTTCGAAACCTATATTCGGTATGATTATGATGTTTAGTAGTGTTAAACTTAAACAACAAGATAAAGAAAGGGGAAATCCTTAATTGGAAATCCCGTTTCTAAAAAGTTTTATCGGACAATAATGATTTTTTTATTTCAAAAATTGACTCTATTAGATTACTCTATGTTTTCCCCTGTAAACTCATCTTTTACAATAAGTGTAATACATTTTTCGAGTTTTAATTCGCAATTAGGAGCTTCAACTTGTAAGCATATTTGGTGTGTTCCTATCCCTGTAGGGCTTTCTTTATTAAAAGAAGCAACGAACGAATACCCAAAACCACCTGCAAGAAAAGTTCCTCTCTCTGGGTCACTAAAATCTGTTTTATCCAAAGTCCAGGACCAATTATTACTAATAAGATCGAATGGAGGAATAACAACAAGCCAATTTAAAGATCCAGATACTAACTCATAAGTATACGTATCTTCATCTACTTTTTGTATTAATTTATCAAAAGGCTCCGGAGCTTGGAGTAACAAAGAAAACACTGTAGTATCTTTAAAAGTATCACAATCTACAATACCTGGTTCGGGTAAGGTTGGAGGCTCTGGTATTTCTATTACAACAATAGTACATTTATTTGCTACTTTATCTTCACATAAATTAGATACCGTAACACATATTTCATACGATCCGTCATTAGAAAACTGATATTTAAAATGATTAAATGATGTTGCATTCTTAACCTTATCGCTATTTTCTTTTTCGAATTCCTCTACATTAACACCGTTTATAGTCCATTCGAATTTATCTATATTGGATGCTGAGTTTTCTTCTGAAAATATCGCATCAATTTCTACAAAAGCTTCCCCTCTAGATAAATAACTAACTTTAGCATCTGTTAGCTCTACAGAATCCAAAGCTAAACAAGGTTTGCTATCAGGTCCTCTTAACTCATCATTAGTTTCTTCATCGCAAGAAACAATAGATGAAAATAACAAACCACATATTAGCAGTTTTAGCGAATTTTTAAAGTAACAATTCATAATAATAATTTTAAATGATTTCATACAAAACGAGTAGATTACAAATGACCCTACCTTATAAATCAGATTAGCAAAAATTTATTTACTTCATGCGGCAAATAGTTTTCCTAATTTTGACTTTTTTGTATAAATATTCTAGGGGTAAGTAACCATAAGGGTAAAATCTTAAAATCATCAAATGTTAAGAAATACTAGGACTAAAACAATTTTTTGAATCCTAATGTATAATTAAGGTTTAAATTCAAATACGAACTGGTATAAATACCCTAGTTGTGATCACTAGTATCCGAAAGTTTTAAGTTTTAGAAATGATAATTAATATTACGTGTTTTATTTAGAGTGGCTTGTGAGACTAAAAATTTTCGACGAAAATGTCCAATGTATTGATATGTAAAAGTCTCTTCTCTTTCAGTGAAACGGTCTATATTCTAAAGTATCTGATACTGGTGATGAATTAATTTTATGAGAATTACAATAAAGGCATTAACGAGTTACTATTAATACCTTTATATATTTAAGTCTTCTTCTTTTATATATCCTCATTTAAATGGGTTTCTTCATTAATATCATCATCTTCCAATTCAAAAATCATATATTTTGAAGCTTTTTTGACTAAAGCTTCTCTTGGAAATAACTCAGTAATATTCGAGTAAGATTTTTGTAGTGCTTTTTTAGATTTTTTAGCAGATTTCCATTTTGCCTTAGTAATTCCTTCTTCTAGCTGAGGAGTCAATGGACCATCGTAATCTGATGTCATTTCGAACCAATAGGTGAGTTTTAATCGATATTCTCCGTTTCTGCGAAATACATGATAGGTCTTTTTAAGAAAACGAGTGATTTCTAAACCAGTAATACCCGTTTCTTCTTCTACTTCTCGAATAGCGCAGTCTTCTATAAATTCTCCTTTTTCAATTTTACCCTTAGGAAGATCCCAATGACCGTTTCTGAAAATGAAAAGAATTTCGTTTTTTTCGTTATATACCTTTCCTCCACCAGCGATATATAAGGGTAGTTTTTTTTCTAAAAGAGGAAATATTTTATGCTCTTTTTCGTGATATAAATGAAACTTTTGTTTAGGGTTTTTATTTAGTCTTTCAATAAGATGGATAAAGTTTGTGTCTTTTAAAGGAAGGGATATATAGCCATTGCCAACTCGAGGATGTGTCGATAGGCTAATAGGCGTATTATTTACAAAAACGTTGTACATTTGTAAGTATGATTTTTGATTCAAAAGTAGCTAAAAAAACGGCATCAGAATTACTAAAAATTGATGCTATTAAATTACAACCTTCAGCACCTTTTACTTGGGCATCTGGTTGGAAATCACCAATTTATTGTGATAATCGTATCGCGTTATCATTTCCTGAAACACGTAACTTCTTAAAGACTCAATTTGCAAGTATTGTAAAGCGAAAATATACTGATGTACAAGTAATTGCGGGGGTAGCAACAGGAGCTATCGGTATCGGAATGTTAGTTGCAGATGCATTAGATTTGCCATTTATCTATATAAGACCAGAAGCAAAAAAACACGGTCGTCAAAACCAAATAGAAGGAATTGTTCCTGAAGGTAAAAAGGTATTGGTAATAGAGGATTTAATCAGTACAGGTAAAAGTAGTCTACTAGCTGTAGAGGCATTAAAAAAATGTAGCGCCGAGGTTATGGGGATGATTGCTATTTTTAGTTATGGTTTCCAAGTAGCATCAGATAATTTTGCTAGTACAGGTATAGAATTAACGACTTTAAGTAATTACGAAAACTTAATAGAGTTAGCTAAAGAAGAAGGCACTATTTCAGAGGAATTAGTTGCCACTTTAAAAAGCTGGAGAGAGAACCCAGCAGAATGGGGAGTATAAGTGTTTTTGATACTTAACGATTCCAAAATGAATTATTTTAATTAGGCTGATTGCCAATAGCTAATAAAAATGAACTTAGAAAGTAATAAGGTTACTGTACATAAAAGTGCAAAAGAAGTCTTTGAATTCTTAACTAAAGTGGAGAATTTCGAGCAGATTATGCCAGAGAGTAAGCAAAAGTTTGAAGTATTAAATGATGTTCGTTTTTTATTTCAATTAAAAGGAATGCCCGAAATAGTTTTAGAACAAAAAGGGCAAGAGCCACATTCTAAAGTGATTTTAGGAGCAGCAAGCGAAAAATTACCTTTTACATTAACAGCGAATATAGAAGAAGTAGAAGCAGAGAAAACAGCGTTGAAATTGAATTTTGATGGAGAATTCAATGCTATGATGGCAATGATGATTAAGAATCCAATTCAAAATTTTATCAATACACTTTCGGAGAATTTAGGGAAGTTGTAAAGAGGGGTAGTACAAAGTACACGGTAATTTAGATATACCTTTTATGGTGTACTTTGTACTGAATACTCAATCTAATACATCAATTGTACCTCTTTTATATCATAGGTGGCTACACGAACCCCTTCTTCTAGTTCGAGTAATAGTTTTCCTTCGTTGTTAATACCACGAATAATTCCGAGGAACAAGTTTTGGTCTAAAGTTTTAAACGTAGAAACCTTTCCTTTTTTAAACAATACATCTTCGTAATCCTTTTTTAAAGATGCAAAGTCTACCTTGAAATAGTTCGATATTTTACTTTGAAGGCGAACCAAAAACTTTTCTAAAATAGATTCAATATCCATCTCTTGATTACAAATATTTTTTATTGAACTCGCCTTGGGTAAATCTGTAAAATTCGTTTGATTGACATTTAAACCAATTCCTACAACTGTTGCGATACTTCCGTTACTATGGACACAGTTTTCAACCAAAATTCCGCCTATTTTTTTGTTTACTGCCATTATGTCGTTAGGCCATTTTACATAAGTATTATTTATGTCAAATGATTTTAATACATCTATAATACTTAGGCTGACTAACATGTTTAATACAAAAACAGATTTTTGTATATGGTCAGGAAGTGGGGTAAAGAAGCTGAAAGTTAGGTTTTTATTAGATTCAGAGTCCCACGTATTTCCCATTTGTCCTCTACCAGCATATTGTTCTTTTGCCCAGATACATACGGCTTTGCTATGTGAATGTTTTCTTAAATGCTCTTTTAAAAAAGTATTTGTAGAGTCAATGGCATCAAGTTTGATTATTTTCATAGCAAATGATACAGTTACAGATTGCAAATAACGGGTTTAATTGTATAAAGTAGTACCTTTGTTTTTTAAAAAAAATTGAATGCCAGATAAAAAAATAGATAACGACTTATTAATCACTGAAATCGTTCGAGGTATAGAAGAAGTTAAAGGAGAGGATATTACAATATTAGACCTGCGAGATATCGAAAATACTGTTTGCGATTACTTTGTGATTTGTAATGGTAATTCGAATACCCAGGTAAACGCTATTGTAGGGTCGGTTCAGAAAATGGTAAGTAAGTCTATAAAAGATAAACCTTGGCATGTAGAAGGGACTGATAATGCCGAATGGGTATTGATGGATTATGTAAACGTTGTAGTACATGTCTTTCAAAAACACATTCGTGAACACTACGATATCGAAGCACTTTGGGGAGATGCAAGAAGCACTATTATAAAAACGAGTTACTAGATACACGTATAATAGATTGTATCATTTTAAATGAACTATAGAGGTAATCCTCGAAAAAAACAACTCGGATAGAGAGTTAAAAACAATTACATGACAAATACACCTAAGAAACCAGATTTTAAAGGAGGTAGACCAAAATTCAATTCGTACTGGATTATCGCACTTGTAGCTTTAGCCTTTTTGGCGATAACATTTTTCGATAGTGGAATTGCAAGCAAAGACAAGATTTCTCCATCTCAATTTGAAACGTATTTGAAAGAGAAAGAAATAGCTAAGGTTACTATTGTAAATAGAAGAATTGCACAGGTCTTTTTAACTCCTGAAGCTAAGAAGCTAGAAAAGCATCAGCCAAAAGGATCGAGTCCTTTTCCTGTGGCAGCTAATTCTAGTGCGCCAGACTACGAATTCGAGTTTGGTGACCTTCAAAATTTCGAAAATAAAATACAAGAAATTAGAGTTCAGAGTGGTGTAACGACACCAGTAACATATGCTACAGATAACAATGTATGGGAAGGACTTTTAATTAATCTTTTGCCCTTTGTATTGTTAATCGGTATTTGGATTTTTGTAATGCGCCGTATGAGTGGCGGTGGAGCAGGAGGTCCTGGAGGTCAAATTTTTAATATAGGGAAATCTAGAGCCAAATTATTTGATAAGAATACAGATGTTAAGGTATCTTTTGAAAATGTCGCAGGTTTAGAAGGTGCAAAAGAGGAGGTGCAAGAAATTGTAGACTTTTTGAAACAACCAGAAAAATATACTTCTTTAGGAGGTAAAATCCCTAAGGGAGCTTTATTAGTAGGTCCTCCAGGAACAGGAAAGACTTTATTAGCAAAAGCTGTCGCTGGAGAAGCAAAAGTACCATTCTACTCTTTATCAGGTTCGGACTTTGTAGAAATGTTTGTAGGGGTAGGTGCATCACGTGTTCGTGATTTATTTAAGCAAGCAAAAGATAAATCTCCGGCAATCATTTTTATAGATGAGATAGATGCTATCGGGCGTGCTAGAGGAAAAAATAATTTTTCTGGTTCTAATGACGAAAGAGAAAATACTTTGAACCAACTGTTAACAGAGATGGATGGTTTCGGTTCGGATAGTAATGTTATTGTAATAGCAGCTACAAACCGAGCAGATGTATTAGATAAAGCATTAATGCGTGCAGGGCGTTTCGATCGTCAGATTTTTGTGGATCTTCCTGATGTAAGAGAACGTAAAGAAATTTTCCAAGTTCATCTTAAGCCTATAAAAAAATTAGATGACGAGTTGGATATCGATTTCTTGGCAAAACAAACACCAGGTTTCTCTGGGGCAGATATAGCCAATGTTTGTAACGAAGCAGCCTTAATTGCAGCTCGTAAAGGTAAAAAAATGGTTGGTAAGCAAGACTTTTTAGATGCTGTCGATCGTATTGTAGGAGGTTTAGAGAAAAAGAATAAAATTATTACTCCTTCAGAAAAAAGAGCCATTGCATTTCATGAAGCAGGACATGCAACTACAAGTTGGATGTTAGAACATGCAGCACCTCTAGTAAAAGTAACTATTGTACCTCGTGGCCAGTCTTTAGGAGCAGCTTGGTATTTACCAGAAGAACGTATGATTGTTCGTCCAAACCAAATGTTAGACGAAATGTGTGCTACGCTAGGAGGGCGCGCAGCCGAGAAAGTAATTTTTAATGAAATCTCAACAGGAGCATTAAGCGATTTAGAGAAAGTAACCAAGCAGGCTCGAGCTATGGTAACGGTGTATGGTTTAAGCGATAAAATAGGAAACCTTACCTATTATGATTCTAGTGGTCAATCAGATTACGGGTTTAGTAAACCATATAGCGAAGAAACTGCCGAGCTAATTGATAAAGAAATTTCTGAAATAATAGAAAAGCAGTATCAAAGAGCAATCGATTTATTAGAAGATAATAAAGAGAAGTTAACGGAGCTAGCAGAATTACTTTTGGAGAAAGAAGTTATTTTTAAAGACGACTTAGAAAGAATTTTTGGTAAACGTCCTTTTGAAAAAGAGGAAACGGTAGAAGAAATTAAAATTAAAGAAGAAAATCAAGATAGTACTAAGTAATTTTTTAGTACAATAAAAGTTGTAAGAAGGATGGGGTAAAAGCCATCCTTTTTTATTTGGAAAAGCCGTATATTGCGTACTTACACCAAAGTATGAGTATTTTTAAGAAGATTATAAAATCCTTGGTTTCCAAAGGTAATTTGGAAGATGAAGAGGCTATGACTTCTAACAAATACTTACCTGAAGAGGATATGCCTGTAGACGAAAAGTTTATGTTGAATTTTCGTCAAAACGGAGGTAAGTTTTTATACTGCGATGACATACAAGAGGCACAGTCTTTATTCCAACAAATTTTAGAAGAAAATCAATGGCAAGGGACTAATGCAAGTTGTTTTCAAGATTCAGTGAAAGAATTATTTAATGAATTGGGAGTGACTTTTTCGAAAGCAATAAGAACAAGTTCCTTTTTCCTTTGTGATTGCGAATATTTAGTTGGGAATATGGGAGGTATTTTGGTTTCTTCGAATCAACTAAAAGAAACACGTGTTAATGAATTACCAGAAAATTTCGTGGTAGTATCTTATACCAGTCAGCTTACTCATGATATTAGTGAGGGACTCCAGTTTATTAAAAATAGAGGTGCTTCTATTCCCTCTAATATTACAACGCTTCAGCATTTTGATCTTTCTAAAAGAGAGGAAGATAATTTTATGAATTACGGTAATGTTACCAAAAATTTATACTTGCTACTAATTGAAGATTTGTAAAATTTTCTACTAAGAATTTATAAACCTATGAAAGAGTTAGTAACAAGAGCATTGTCAGGGGCGATTTATATTGCTTTAATAATCGTAGCAACGATTGTGGGTGAATATTTCTACTTACCTGTGATATTCGTTCTAGGTTTGTTGTGTCTTAACGAATTCTTGAATTTGGTAAAAGGAAATAAGATATTGTACTTTACCATTTATGTTGTTTTAGGTGTATTGACGTTTTATGTTTTGAAACTATCTCTATTGCGATTTACAATTTTAGGGTTCATTACGACCGTTAATTTGTTATTGTTTTTAGGGTTAAAAGGAGCAGCAAGGTTCAAGTTTATTTATAATCAAAGGTCTAAGCCATTTACAATCTTAGGATATCAAATTTTGGGTTTTGTGGCAATGTGTTATATTCCTGTGGTTTATGGTCATTTCGAAACGTTTTTAATCTTAGGACTTTTTGTTTTGATTTGGGTAAATGATAGTTTTGCCTATCTAACAGGGGTTAGTATTGGGAAAACAAAGTTAATTCCTTCAATATCACCAAATAAAAGTGTCGAAGGTTTTTTAGGTGGTTTAATAGCTACTATACTTACAAGTTGTTTATTATATAAATATGCAGGAGTAATAGATTTGTATCACTGGTTACTATATGGTGTAATTGCAAGTGTTATCGGTTCTATTGGTGATTTGGTACAATCGAAGTTCAAGCGTATTGCAGGAGTGAAAGACAGTGGTAATATTATGCCAGGTCATGGAGGAATTTATGATCGACTGGATAGTGTATTATATGCAAGTCCTTTTGTACTTTTGTTATTAAGTTTATAAGAGAATTTTTCTATGTTTCATAAGGAAGGGAATACCATTATTTCAATTACATTAATTATTGTTGCTGCTATTTTAGGAATAGCTGTTTTTTTAATATCAAACATTTATATACAAGGATTTTTGTATGTTTTAGCTGCTTTTATACTAGTAATAGTGTTACAGTTTTTTAGGAATCCTAAAAGAAATACAATACTAGATGAT
>CALFUO010000002.1 GCA_937929895.1 uncultured Aquimarina sp. | reverse complement strand
GGCTTGTATCACAGAAATTAAGTTTGTTATTACAATGGAAAATAGGAATCCTTTGTTTTCTAGTGTATTATCAGTGTAATCTTGACTCCTGTTTCTTGAAGAGAAGCGATCTTGAATCTTTATCGGACACTAATGCTTGTTTATAAGTACATTTTTTATAGTTTTTGCATATAACATAATCTCTGAGGGTTAAATCCCCGAGCTTTGCTTCGTATGAAGAGAAAAGTTTGACAACCTTAGGTTTTCATCAAATAAATCAGAGTTCTAACAAATGCCTTATATGCTTGCATGGAGGAAATTTATTAATCATTTGATTTTTAGATTAATATATTATTTATTATTCTTTTTTGAAGAAAATACTCCGCTTAAATGTTAATTTTTAAGGTTTAAATGTTGATAAAGATTGCCGTTTAATACAAAATATTACAATAAATATAAAGACCTATCAAAAAACTTAGTATTTTAGTGTGTTAAAACAAGTTATTAACTGTTTACTAACAAGTTTGTTGGTCGCCTTAAATCCCAAATATGTCCAGGCAAAATAACCTACTAAAAATATTCAGCTTTTGTTGTTTATTGTTTGCATTTATTGGAGTGGTAAATGCGCAACCTACTATTTCTATACCTTTAGCAAAAAAAGCATGTCCAACAATAGGTAATGCTTCTGTCTTTAGTGTACAAGCAACAGTATCAAATTTTGATACAGGAGGAGTTTTTGTATTACAATTATCTAACAAACAAGGTAGATTTAATTCTGGTGGAATTCTCGAATTGGAGAGAATTGAAATTACTAATCCTATTACTACGCAAACTCTAAATTTTGAGTTTATGTATCCGTTAAATGATGGTACAGGTACGATGTTAGGAAGTGATGATTATACCGTTCGAGTTATAGAAGAAAATTCAGGTAGGAGAAGTTTATTTTCGAAAGCATTTAGTGCTTTCATTTACGATGGATCAACATATATATTAGAACCTAGATCGATCTGTGAACTTGGTAAGGAGCTACGTGCAGAAAATGATTTAGATCGATATTTATGGTATAGGATTGTAGATGGATTTTTAGACGAACTAGTACAAGACGATAGCAAAAGGACCTACATACCAACACAACCAGGTAGATATTATTATTTGCCCTTTTTTGGGGAGTGTACTCCTTCATTCGAACAATTTAAATCTACTATCGCAGTTGTAGATGATGATAAAACTTCAATTAATGTCAATTTAGTGGTAGATGGCCCTACTAGTTTTTGTGCTTCCGATTTTCCAGCTCCTTTAGAATTAAGAAGTTCGATTACTGGAACACAATATGCATATAGATGGCTAAAAGATGATATTGTAATAGCTGGCGAAAATTTGTCAAGTTTGAAAGTTGGAGGTATAAATGCTGAAGGGACATATGCTGTAGAAGTTATTGATACCTCGATAGGTTTTGCAGAATGTAGATCATCTTTATCAAATGAAGTATTTGTAGATCTACTAAATCCTAGTGCAAAAATTACATCTGAATTAAATCTAATAGAAATACCAGGACAAGCCTATAATTTAGAGGCAGAAATTACAGGACAAAACCCTATTATAACTTGGACAAGAAATGGAGTTGACATCCCAAACAGTAATAGTACTATTATTCAGGTATCAGAATCAGGGAATTACCAGGTTCGCGTTACAGCTAATTCACCCTGTGGTACTGATACGGTTGTTTCAAACGAGATCGTTTCTGTAGCAAAGTTGAATTCAGCAGAAGTATTTATAGACTACAAAGATGCTTTTTATAATCCTTGTGTTTTTGAAGAAGTTATATTAGAAATAAGTAGAATTACTGTTGAAACTAACACTAATGAAATATTTGACTTAGGTAAAAATCTTTACGATAAACTTAATTTCACTTGGAAAAGAAATAATGAATTATTACCAAAAGATAATCTTCCTGATGGTATTACCATTGAAGGTTCTGAAATTGCTATATCAAATGCTAATTTAAATGGTGAGTTTAGTTTAGATTTAATTTCTGGAGATAATACCTTTACCTCTAATTCACGAAGTGTAGTTTTGGCATTATCGTCTTTTAAAATTGAATCCTCAGACTCAAATAATTCTATTCCAATAGGTGGAAATGTAGTATTGACTGTTAATGTTCCTACAATATTTCTTACAGGCATAACTTATCAATGGCTTAGAAATGGGGTAGAAATACAAAATGCTACCGAACAAACTATTCAGATCAATACTCCAGGAAATTATAGTGTGCGTATAAGTTCATCAGAGTGTTTACCAGGTATTTCCGAAGAATTTATAATTACTGCAGTTGAAGCAAATATTCCTAATTTTATAACTCCAAATTTTACAAATAATAATACTTGGAAATTACCAGCCGAGTTCATATCAGATACAATAGAACTTTCGATTGTAGATCCTAATGGTAAAGAAGTGTTTAATGGTACAAATTACCAAAACAACTGGCCTTTAGATACTAGTGATTTAGAAGAAACGATTTATTACTATATAATTTCTAGAGGTTCGGACGAACTGAAAAAAGGAACGATTACAATATTGAGATAAGTAGGATGAATAGAAGAATACATATTATCATATTATGTTGTTGTAGCGTAACTCAATTATTGTGGTCGCAAGAAAACTCTTTTACGGGAGTACCACAAGCCACTACACATACCTACATTCAATACAATCAGTTTTTATTTAACCCTGCTACTTCTTTTAATCAAGAAGCAGCATATTACAACAGTCCTAATGGGTATTTTTCTTTTTTCGGGAAATTAGATAAAGTAGGTTTCGAAGATGGACCTAGAAATTTTGGGGGAACTTATACTAAGACTTTCAATGAACATATGAGTTATGGTGTTGCATTATTGCAACAGTCAATAGGTATATTTTCTAATTTCGGAGGAGTTTTAAATTATGCATACAGTGTAGAGATTGATAGAAAGACTTCTGTAGCTTTTGGTACAAATTTACGTTTTCAATCTTCTTCTTTACGTGATATCTCTACTTTTGATAGCTCACAAGGATCAGAAACATTGAATTCTTTTGAAAAAAACACCCTTTTAAGAGGTAGTTTAGGTGCGAACTTACATTATGAAAATCTTAATTTTGGTGTAGCTGGAAGAAACTTAATTAATACAGCTTTATCTGGGAATCCAGATTTATTCGATACACCTACAATCGTTGTACATGCAATGTTAGAAAAACCAATTCGTAGAAGATCTGATAACATTGTAGGAGGAATGGTATACTACGAAAAGATTTTAAATGGGGGTACAAATTATGGTGTCAACGGACTGATAAAAAATAAAAATTACGGTTTTGCCCAGATCGGGTATAACTTGACTTTCGGAGTATCTCTTGGAATTGGTTTCAATGTAGCGCCATTTGCTACAATCGGATATACTTTAGAACGAGGAATTGGGGATACAGGAGTATTTGGAACGAGTCACGAGATAGTTTTAGCGTATAATATTACACAACCTAAAAAGAAATCAAATAAGCGTAAGAAAAATACTAAGATACCTCCTAAACGTCAGTTACCAGAACGCAAAGAGTTAACCAAAGGAGAACAGTTAATAGCACTTAAGGTAGCAAGAGCTGAACAAGAAGAAAAATTAGCAGCTTTACAAGCAACAAGAGACAAAGTTAATCTAATGCGTAATGAAAGATCGTTACAAGAGCAACAAAAAGCTGCAGACGAAGAATTATACGCTCAGTTAGAAGATCAATTAGATGAGAATGATATTGATAATGCCCGTGCTAACCTAAAACGTATTTTAAATAGTCCTTACATCGATGATGAAAGAAAGAAATCTATCAATAGTAGATTCTCGAGAGTTGCAGCATTGGTTAATGATATTGAAGACGAAAATGTACGTATAGCAGAAGAAACAAGAGCCAAAAACGAGACTCGATCAGCACTTCAACGTTTCAATCAATTGATAACTGATGGTAACGAAAAAGAAGCTAGAGCTATCTTACAGCGTATCAATACTAGTAAATACGCTACAGCAGAAGAGAAGACATCTTTAGCCTCTAAATTACAAAGATTATCTCAGCAATTAGATGAGCAAGCTATAGTGGCTGCTACTGTAGACAAAAATAAAAGAGCAGACAGTGATTTACTTCGTGTTAGTACAACTTTATTAGATGACGGAAATTTAGCACAAGCACAAACGAACTCAAAATTAATTAGAGCAAGTAAATATCTTACCAAAGAAGAAAAGAATGCATTCTTAACTCGATTAGCAAGTTTAGTAGAAGAAGAGAAAGTTAAAGAAGCAAGTAAACGTAGCTTATTGGCTCAAATTAATAAACTGCAAGAGTCTGATGCTAGTTTAGCGGATTTACAGGTTCAATCGGAGTTAATTAAAAACACAAGTTTATTAACAGATGCAGAAAAGAGATCTACTTTAGAGAGATTAAATTCTACGATCGGTGCAAAACGATTGGCAGAGAAGAGTACTTTAATACAACGTGTAGAAAATTCTTTAGCTGAGACGAATAATCCTATCGAATTAAGAGCTCAACAAAGTTTAGTAAGAAATTCTAAACTTTTAACAGACTCCGAAAAACAGTCTTATCTATCAAGAATTACTACATTGTTAAAAGACAAACAAGAATCTTCGGATACTTTATTTGCTGAAACTGAGACAAAAATTGCTTCTGCCAATGTAGAGGATTTAGTCGCACAAGCATCGTTAATCAGAAGTTCTAGCCTATTATCCGATGGTCAAAAACAATCGTTACTACAGAGAATTATCAAGAAACAAAAAGATAATGAAGTTCAACAAAAAGCTTTCGAAGCAGAAATTGAAAAGAGCTTAGTTACTGCCAATGTAGAGGATTTAGCAAAACAATCAAGTCTATTACGTTCTTCTACATTTCTTCCTGCAGAAAAGAAAGCTCAGTTAGAAAATAGAATCAATAGTGTATCTAATTATAGAAAAACTGTAGATGAAATTTCGAGCACAATAAACAATGACGAAAACTTAGCTGACGCTAGTTTAGAAGACCTACAGCGTCAGTCACTATTAGTAAGAACAGCTTCTTTTATACCTCTAGCTCAGAAAAATTCAATGCTTCAGAAAATAGCGCGATTTGTAGCGAACAAAAAAGAAGAGATTAAAGTAGCCGAAGCAGAAGGAGATACTAAGAAGGTAAGTAAATTGCAACGCTCTACGAAGTTAACAAAGACACAAGAAGACCTTATTGTAGAGGCAATGAATCAGGCACAAATATCCATTGCTAATACAAGTAATTTAGACGAATTGAGAGATCAAAAATCCTTTATACAAGGACAAGATATTATTCCTCAAGAAGAGAAAGAAGCCCTTATTGAACGCATAGATAAAAAAATAGCTAATATCGAAGCAGTTAAGGAACGTATTGCAGAAGAAATACGTTTAGCAGAAGAAACACGTCAAGCACAAGCAGCTGCTCAATTGGCTGCTGCGGTAGCAAGAAAAAAATCTCTAGATAAAGGAATTAATAGCCTAATTGTAGAAGGTTCTTTAGAAGATTTAGAAGGCCAATTAAGTCTTTTAGATAACAATACTTCGTTAACAGATGCAGAAAAACAAGAGTATACTACTAAAATTTCTGCGGAAATAGAAAGAAGAAATCAATTAGCAGAAATTGAAAAATTAGCAAACGAGGAAAAAGAATTAGTACAAAATATAATAGAGTCCGGAAATATAGAGGCTTTACAACGTCAGTCTAATTTAGTTAGAGATAGCAAATACTTATCGAACGAAGAAAAGCAAGTACTACTAGCGGAACTTGAAAATAAAGTCGTAGAGAAAACAGCAGAAGCGAGTAGAATTGAAGCAGAAACTAAACAACGCGAAGACTTGATTGTTAGTGCCGAAAGTACTTTAAAAAATGGAAGTATTTCAGATTTACAACGTCAGTCTAGTTTAATTAGAAATAGCACATTAATTCCAGATGAGCAAAAGCAACCTTTACTAGAAAGACTTTCTTCTACAATTGTTGCAAAAGAAGCAGAAGCGAACAGAATTGCTACTGAGACAAAACAGCGTAAAGATGCAATAACTAGTGCTGAAAATACTTTAGTAACAGGAACTTTAGCGGATCTTCAGCGTCAGTCAACGCTGGTAAGAAATAGTACTATTATTCCTGCCGAGAAGAAACAAGAGTTATTAGCTCGAATAGATACCTCTATTGCAAATAAGGAAGCAGAAGCTAATCGTATAGTAGAAGAGACAAAACAACGTGAAGAAGCAATTACGGCTATTGAAAATACAATAGCTTCCGGAGGTTTAGAAGAATTGAAGCGTCAAAGCACATTGATAAGAACGAGTACTTTAATTCCTGCTAATGAAAAAGAGGATTTATTACAAAAAATAGCAACTACAATCGAAGCAAAGGAAGCAGTAGTAGTAGAAAAGCAACGAGAAGAAGAGATCGCTATAGTAGAAAATACATTATCGACGGGTTCTGTAGAACAATTAAAACGTCAAGCAACTTTATTGAGAAGTAGCACTATTATTCCGAATACTCAAAAACAAGAGTTATTGACTAGAATCGAAACTACAATTACTGATAAAGAAGAAGAAACAAAACAAATTGCAGAAGTCGAAGAAACTATTAATACGGGTAGTTTAGAGGATTTAGAAAAACAAGTTACCTCTCTTCAAAATAGTGCACAACTAGATACAGAACAAAAAGGCCAATTGATAAAACAGCTAACCGAAACTTTAATTAAAAAAGAAACTGTTGCTGTAGAAGAAACCATCAATACAGGCGATTTAGTTGCATTAAAGCGTAAGGCAACTTTATTAAGAAGTAGCACTTTTATTCCTGCTAGTGAAAAACAACCGTTACTAGATCGTATCGATAAAGTAATCGAAGAGAAAGAGGTAGAAGAAGAAGTTCAGGTTGCTCAAGAAACAATCGATACAGGGAATGTAGAAGCCCTTAAACGTCAAAGTACTTTAATAAGAAATAGTACTGTTATTCCAGAGGCCAAAAAGCAATCTCTATTACAGCGTATTACGACAACCATTGTAGATAAAGAAGCTGAAGCAGAGAAATTAGCAGAAGAGGCAAGATTAGCAGAAATAGCGAGAAAAGCCAATCAAGCACGTTTGGCGTTAGAATCCGAGCAACGTGCTGTAGCATTAAATAAAGCTCAAGATGCTATCGCTAATGGAAGTATTGGAGATCAAAGAACAGCAATAGTAAATATTCAATCTAATACTTTGTTAAGTATTGCACAGAAGCAAGATTTAGTAAAGCAACTGGAAGATAGTATTGCAGTGAAAGAAGCAGAAGCAGCACGTTTAGCAGAAGAAGCTAGAAAGGCTGAAGAGGTAAGGTTAGCAGAAGAAGCAAGAATAGCAGAGCAAAAGCGTTTAGCAGAAGAAGCTAGACTTGCAGAAGAGAGAAGAGTAGCAGAGGCTGCACGTCAAAAACAAGTTCTGTTATCAGAAACTCAGAGTTTATTGACATCAGGAACTTTAGAGGACTTAAAATCACAACGTAGCAAATTAGTTGCCGATACAAATTTGTCTAATACCGAGAAGCGTGATTTAATGGTACAAATAGATGCAGAGATTGGTTACAAAGAAGCAGAGATAAGAAGAGCCGAAGAAACGAGAAAACGTGCAGAGCAAGCTCGTTTAGCTGAAATAAGACGACAAGAAGAGGCTAGACGTGTAGCAGAGGAGGCACGTTTAGAAAAATTACGTCTAGAAGAAGAAGCTCGTGTTAGAATAGAACAAGCTCGTATTGCAGAACAAAAACGTAAAGCACAAGAAGCTGCTAGGAAGGCAGAAGAAGCTAGAAAAGCAGAAGAAGAGCGTATAGCAGAAGAGGCACGTTTAGAGCAAGAACGTTTAGCTAAAAAGAAAAGTTCTTCTTTAACAAGAGGTTCTACAGTTGTTCAAAAAGAAGAAGATGCCGCGAAACGTAAATCAGAGTTAACACGTAGTAGTAAGATTATCAAAGACGAGAAAGAAAAAGAAGCACGTCGTAAGGCGGTACAAGCTGAATTGAAACGTACTACAAAAGTTATCAAATCGAACGGAGGAAACTCTAATTCTGGATCAGGACTGAAAAGAACGATACGAATAGACCCTAATAAGCAAGGGAATATTCACAGAACACCGAAAAATATTTTAGAATTACAGCAAGAATTTTTTGAACGCGAATTGCATTTGAATCCCAAATTAGAATTAAATAAAATTCCTTTTGTACAATGGGTAAATGCATTGGTAAATTCAGACGAGGTATCCGAATTGATAGAGGATAACAAGACCATAGATCTGAATAAAAAGAGGCGTAAAGTGTTAAAAACAAAAATTAAGACTATTCGTACTTCAGAAAATAAGTAACTTAAAAGAGACCCAAACAACAGTTAATAGACCCTAATTTATCTAAAGATTAATATTATGAATCAGCATAGATACCTACTTAAAGAGAAGATTTTTAAATACGTTGTATTAATTATAACTATTTTTTTGTGCTCGCAGAATGTGCTTTCTCAAAATACAGGCTATTTAATTGAATATAGACCCGTATTAGATACTATCATTAAAGGGAATATGCAGGTAATAGGGAATTCTATATTGGGTGTTAGAGGAAATATCTATGATGGTAATAGAAGATATTATGTAAAAGATAGAACCGTTCCATTTGATGCTGAAGACCCTTCTGATCCTGCTACAATTTTAGGACCTAATGACGAATACCATGGACAAAGAAGTAATGGTAACAATGATTGGAATATACCAGGTACTTTAAACTTTAGTCGAGAACGCCCTCAACCACCAGCAAGTATTGCCTTAATTAATAGAGCCTATATAGATGTTGATAGTGATCCTAGCTCAAGATTTACAGATATTTTTAATCCAAGTTTACGTGGCCCTAATCCAGAAACAGATTATTCAGGAACAGTTAATATTAACGGAAAACCTCAATTTCCAGCTAGTTTACAGGACGATAATGTAGATGAGACTTCCACAGGTACATTCAGTTCGAGTGCAGCAAAGTTAGACTTCGATAATGATTGTGGAGATGTAATAAAAGCCTATCTATATTGGACAGCAGTTTATGATGATAATGATCGTAGAGATAGAGATTGTACAGATATAACTAAAAGAGAGTGCGCAACATTTACTGAAATAAAGATACTACCACCCAATGCTAAGAAATATGTAAGTATTAGTAAAGACCCCGCAAGTATTCCAGACTCTGATAATCCTTATGGAGTAAAACTCGAATCCAAAGTTTTAGTTGATGGTTTGCCAAATTCTTATTTTAACAATAATCCAGATACGCTATTGTATAATAATGATGAAGATCCTTTTACGAGCAATAGAAGGTCAAGTCATGGATCGAATAACGGAGATAGTATTAGAGATAATCCATATGTTTGTAGAGCCGATATTACATCTCTTTTTAAAGAGTTAAAAAAACAGAGAGAAGATGAAATAGCTAGAGGTGTAACTGTAGAGACTTTGATGTCTGGATGGTGGACGGTTGCCAATATTAGGGCTCGTACAGGTGATAAAACTACTGGCCTTGGAGGAGGTTGGACTATGGTGGTAGTGTTTGAGGACGAAAATGTAGAAACGAATAAAAATATATTTTTATATGACGGTTTCTCTTACATAAGTACAGGACAGAATGCTGTTCCTTTTAAGATAGGTCCTTTTAATACCGATCCAAACTCTGACGAGGTACAAGCTTGGGTTGCTAGTGCAGGTTTAGAAGGGGATAGGTCTTTACGAGGAGATCAATTTTCTATTGATACAGAAACTATACGAAGAAATTCTTCTAATACTTCTTTTACTAGAGGAAGGCCTAATAGAGCTATAGCTTTAGAGAAAGAGAATATTGAAAACCATCATACAGATGCGTTAACTGAATTTGGGATTACAGTTAATAATCCTACAAGTACTACTAATTTCTTTAATGCAGCGCATGGAAGCGTTACTATTCCTGGTCCCTATAGGTTACCAAATTCAAGTAATACATTGGGTTTTGATACAGATCACTCTTTATTGAATAATA
>CALFUO010000001.1 GCA_937929895.1 uncultured Aquimarina sp. | reverse complement strand
TGCTAATTGGTCTCCCCAATACTGTTGCCATTTTGTTTGTGTGTGCTTCTCTAATAAATGATGTGCTTTAATGATCACCATCGGAGCAGCAGCTTCGAAACCTACACGTCCTTTGATACCGATAATCGTATCTCCTACGTGAATGTCGCGACCAATCGCAAATTGACTTGCTAAAACTTCTAATTTCTGAATATTCTTAACTGGTGAATCTTTTTCTCCATTTAATCCTACTAATTCTCCTTTTTCGAAGTTTAGTACTACTTTTTCAGCGTCTTCTCGTTGTAATTGGCTTGGATATGCTTCGCTTGGTAATGCTTGATTTGACGTTAACGTCTCTGCTCCACCAACACTAGTTCCCCAAATTCCTTTATTAATAGAATACTGAGCTTTCTCCCAAGAGTAGTGTACTCCATATTTCTCTAAATACTCCACTTCTTGTTGACGCGTCAAACTTAAATCACGGATCGGAGTAATAATTTCGATTCCTGGAGCTAACGTTTGGAAAATAACATCAAAACGAATTTGATCGTTACCCGCACCTGTACTACCGTGAGCGATATATTTTGCTCCTACAGATTTTGCATATTCAATAACTTCGATAGCCTGAAAAATACGCTCTGCACTTACAGATAATGGATACGTATTATTCTTCAATACATTTCCGAAAATTAAATACTTCACTGCCTTCTCATAAAACTTATCTAAGATTGTAAGGTTGGCATGTGATTTACTTCCGATAGCATAAGCACGCTCTTCGGTAGCTTTTAATTCTTCATCAGAAAATCCACCAGTGTTTACTAACACCGTATGCACTTCCATATTCTTCTCGTGCATTAAATATTTTACGCAATAGGTAGTATCTAAACCACCACTGTAAGCAACTACTACTTTTTCCATTTTTCAGCTACGCTGAGGCTGTCGGCTATGAGCTATCAGCTATCAGCAATTTTTGTTATTAGTATCAAGTAAAAAGTACAAAGTATTAAGATTTGATCTTTCTTGTTTGAACGTTTTACTTTTCTAGTTTAATTATTATTTTCTATTTAAAACTAATTTAAATCTGTGTACTATGTACTTCTAAAATGTCTACTTAAGCTCTCTAATATGTGACTCAAAATAAGGATTTACGTAATACCTATAATGGTCTTCGTCTCTTAGTTTTCCTATTTCTTCTAAAGTATCCACTAACACTTTTGACATTTGAGAAAGGGTCACAAACTTCATCCCTAGCAACTCGTTATTATGATGTACAATTGTAGCTCTCGCAATCGAGATGACAAAATCATTTTTGTATAATTCGGTTAAATTATACATTAATAATAACCCCAAGTTAAAGCTACGATATTCCTTCTTTACCCATAAAGATGCACGCTCGTAAACAGCATGTTCGTTTACCATGTGTTTGTGCGCAAAAATATGTCCAACTACCTCTTCTCCTTTTGATAAGATAAAGCAACCATTCTCTAAACGACTTTTTAGCATATCTACACTCGTAAAGTACATTAAAGATTGTGCACCCGAACGTTCAGAAATCACTTTGAGTAAAGATTCTGGCAAATCGTATACTAATTGTAATTTCACACCTTGTTCGTCAGCATAAGTTTCTGCTTTAGCAACAATACTTTTTATATCCTTCTCCAATACCATCATTATTAATACTTACGAGTTATAAGTAACTCGCATCCTTCGACACATTTTCTGTATCGAATATTTAATTCAAAATCTTACTAACAAAAAAATGAAAGTGATTACTTTCACATATAATTATGAGTCACCCACTAGGGGCGTCGCATAGGAAAACGCACAACGATATCTTTAGCTTTACTTGCTAAAGTTGAAGAGATAATTGATATGTGGTTTTCTGTTTGCACTGAAGTTTCCATACTTAATTATTAACTCTAAATCGTCGGCCGTAGCCCCTTTCGTTAATATTTCAGAATGCAAAAATACAATTTTTATCGGCACTGCCAAAAGGTTTAACAACCCAACACTTACGCAGAACTTGAAATGCATTTCTTTCAAAGATTTAAGTTGTCTTAGCATAATGTGGTTTTCATTTTTTTGATTAATTCTTTTTTTCCTTTCCGAAGAAAAAGTTATTTACGTACTTTACAGCGTATTTTACCGCCTTCAACAAACAACGTAAACTTACTAAAGTGCCTATGGACAGAAGCATTACTCTCGGAGAATTTATTATTGAAAATCAAGCGGACTTCCCTTACGCTAACGGAGAACTTTCTAGACTTATCAATGCGATTCAACTAGCTGCTAAGGTAGTTACCCACGAAGTTAACAAAGCTGGATTGGTCGATATTATTGGTTCTGTTGGAGGAACAAATATACAAGGCGAAGAGCAACAAAAACTAGATGTTTTCGCAAACGAAACTTTCATCAATTCTCTTGTAAACAGAGAAATTGTTTGCGGTATTGCTTCGGAAGAAAACGACAATTTCATTACTATACAAGGGCAAAACAACGACCACAGAAATAAGTATATAGTTTTAATGGACCCTTTAGACGGTAGTTCGAATATAGATGTTAACGCATCTGTTGGAACTATATTTTCTATATACAGAAGAGTAACCCCTGTAGGAACTCCTGTTACTATGGAAGATTTTCTACAACCTGGAAATCTACAAGTAGCCGCTGGATACATCGTTTATGGAACATCTACTATAATAGTTCTTTCGACTGGTAATGGAGTGAATGGATTTACATTAAACCCTGCTTTAGGAGTTTATTATTTATCTCACCCTAACATAAAATTCCCAGAAGACGGAAGAATTTATTCTGTTAACGAAGGAGGATACTTACAATTCCCTCAAGGAATTAAAAAATACATTAAGTATTGCCAAGAAGAAAAAGAAAACAGACCTTACACTTCTAGATACATTGGATCTCTAGCCAATGATATGCACAGAAACATGCTGAAAGGCGGCATCTATATGTACCCTAGCTCTACCAAAAACCCTAACGGAAAACTTCGTTTATTATACGAATGCAATCCAATGGCATTTATAATAGAGCAAGCAGGAGGCGCTGCTATTGATGGCTATAACAGAATTTTAGACTTAAAGCCTACCGAATTACACCAACGAGTGCCTTTTATTGGGGCTCTTGTCAATTGAATGTCTTTTATTTTGATATTGAAAGTAGCTGGGAGGCTCAACTTTCTTTTCGTCACTCGATCTCGATTTTCCCCCACTTTAAATGTTAGTTCAAC